>NZ_JACJUP010000302.1:0-6260 GCF_014748295.1 Planktothrix sp. FACHB-1355
CCGATCTAGCCATTCTAATTCGCGACGCAATACGCCCTGATGTTTGCGCTGACTGCTGGCAGCTGATTCTTCAGCTAAAGCCTTCTTTTCGAGATAATAAGAATAGTTACCATCGTAGCTGTAGAGATCCCCTCTGTCAATTTCAATAATCCGGTTGGTGACGCGATCGAGAAAATAGCGATCGTGCGTAATTAACAGAATCGCACCTCGAAAACGATTCAAATAACTCTGCAACCACTCTACCGATAGAGCATCCAAATGGTTTGTCGGCTCATCCATCAACAACACATCGGGATCGGAAAGTAACGCAGCTGCCAAAGCAATGCGCTTGCGGTATCCTCCCGACAAACTGCCAATTTTAGCATTAAAATCTTCAATTCCCAACTTAGTCAGAATAATTTTGGCATTAGTTTCTAATTCCCAAGCGCCTGTTGCTTCCATACGCTGCATAATAGCAGATAGACGCGCCATGATTTGGCTATCTTCGGGAAAATGAGCTAATTTATCCGAAAGTTCCTCATACTCGCGCACCAAAACCATGCGCTCCCCGCTATCGGCAAAAACTTGCTCCAAAACCGTATGATTTTCATCTAAATTTGGTTGCTGAGGTAAATAGACAATGCGAGTGCCGGAGTTAACTATAATTTGACCGCCGTCGATCGGCTCCAAACCGGCAATCATTTTTAATAGAGTCGATTTGCCAGAACCGTTAGTACCAATCAATCCAACCTTATCTGTAGCACCCAGACTAAAGCTGGCATCTTTGAGAATTTCCTTAATGCCAAAGTCTTTTTTAACAGATTGCAGTGTAAAAATACTCATCTTATTAGTTATTTGAGCGCTCTAGCTCGTAAAATGTAATGCAGACGCCTGCCGGATCGACTATTTTAAACTCTTTCATGCCCCAAGGTTTGCTTTCCAACTTACCGTTAGGATGAATTATCCCTCCATCCTGAGCCAGAAACTCCTCGTAAAGTTCTGCGATCCCATCTACTTGAATGAGAAAAGTCGTCGATTCTGCCAGGTGTCGATCGTCATTTTGTTGCAGAATGATTTCTGCTGAGTCGCGTTTGACAATTGCCATCCTGATGGGATTGCCTTCTTGATGGATTTTGGTAAACCCAAGCTGTTTTTCATAGAAGGCGATGGCTTTTTCCATATTGCCACCAGCCGGAATAATCGGGGTGATGTTTCCCAGTAGGGGTGGTTTGTTCGCGCTCATAAATTTATTGGCAAATTAATTAACATCTTCTCGTAAAACCCCCTCAATTTCTAGGATAAAATCTGCTCCATAAACTTTTGATGGCGTTTGGAAACCTACAGCCACCTGTCCCCCTAACACTTTTTGGACGATCGCCAAAGCAGTCATCGCCGTGAGAGTATAGCCTTCGGGGCATTGCAGCCGAGAAACCAACTTTTTACCGCTATCGTCTTCCACCTCTCCCCACAGCAGACTGCTTCCCTGTGTACGTTGGGCATCGGTTGGCCCAGGCACTTGTTTCTGAATCTGAGCTTTCAAGTATTCTTGCACGGGAGGGAAAGCCAACAACCAACCGATGTAGCGACTCATCAGCATCAGCCTGCGCCGTGATGCCGGTACTGGCATATACAATTCGATGTGAGGAATTCCCGTACTGTAGAAAGCTGTAGACACATCCCCCCACGGTACTGTTGTAGCTTCCACTTGCCCTTGTCCGAAATCGATTTGACGGGTTTTCCAAGCAGCGGGAACGGGGGTAATAATTCCATCGCGCCTGACTAAACCGCCTTTGTGCTGATTTTCGATGACTGTGGTAGCAGTTCCTCGCGATACTCCACCCTGGATTTGAAAAGCGAGGGAGAGTCGCGTCGCAGTGGGGAGTCGTCTTTTAAGGTGCGCGGCTAGACAGTCGGAGGGGACGACATCGAAACCTACTCCTGGGAGAAACATAACTCCAGCTGTTTTCGCTTCGGCGTCGCGGGATGCGATCGCTTCAAATACGCTTACTTCTCCGGTAATATCCAAATAGTGCCTTTTCGTCCGCAAACATCCATCCACCATTGGTTTAGAAGTGCGCGAAAAAGGGCCAGCACAGTGCAGCACTAACGGTACATCGGCCAAAGCTTCGTCTGTGGCAGCTGTATCGTCGAGAGAGAAGGCGCGATATTCCAAACTCAGTTCTGTTGCCAAAGGTGCTAATTTTTCGGCATTGCGTGCGGCCAAAATCGGGCGAAGTCCGCGCTGTACAGCCAGTCGAGCAATCAGCGTCCCCGTATAGCCGTTCGCACCATATAACAGGAAATTTGATGACATATCAAATATATTAAGCCTTAACTTCTATGATGAGCTTTTATCGCCAATTAATAATTAATTAGTTAGACTGTGCAAGGGCAGTATTTATGTGCATTCAAGATTAAGCGATCGGGCAAGTGACCAAAGCTATTACTCCTCGTAAATCTTCCTTGAGAAGGAAGCACCTCGGTTCGGTGCATCCCCTCAAGCGCCTGATTGATTACGGAAAAGATTATCGCCAGCAAATATGGCTGGCAACTGGCTGCTCAATTCTCAACAAAATCTTTGACTTAGCACCACCCGCCCTGATTGGGATCGCGGTTGATGTGGTGGTGAAACAAAAGGATTCGATCGTTGCACAGTGGGGCATTAAAGATATTTTTTGGCAATTCGCCATTCTTTCCATCCTCACCGTCATTATTTGGATACTGGAATCTGTATTTGAGTACGCCTACGCGAGGTTATGGCGCAATTTGGCGCAGAAAATTCAACACGAGTTGCGCCTAGATGCTTACAAACATATCCAAGAACTGGAAGTTGCCTATTTTGAAGACCGCAGTGTTGGCGGTTTGATGTCTGTACTCAGCGATGATATCAACCAATTAGAGCGCTTTTTGGATGTGGGAGCCAACGATCTGATTCAAGTTTCCACAACAGCGATAATTATTGGCGGCGCTTTCTTTATCTTGGCTCCCAGCGTGGCGTGGATGGCAATGTTGCCTATGCCGTTTATTATCTGGGGATCGGTATTTTACCAGCGTCTGCTTGCGCCTCGCTATGCGGATGTGCGGGAAAAGGTTGGTTTCCTCAACAGTCGGTTGGCAAATAATTTGTCGGGTATCGTGACGATTAAAAGCTATACGGCAGAGGAATACGAAGCAAGGCGTCTGGAGGTGGAAAGTGAGGCTTATCGGCAAAGCAACCGACGTGCGATCGCACTTTCTGCTGCCTTTGTCCCCTTAATCCGTATGATTATTCTGGCTGGATTCACGGCGTTGCTGCTGTATGGCGGCGTGGAAGCGGCGAACGGCAAAATGTCCGTGGGTACTTATAGCGTATTAGTTTTTCTAATCCAAAGATTGCTATGGCCTTTAACGAGATTGGGAGATACTTTCGACCAATATCAACGGGCAATGGCATCTACTAATAGAGTAATGAATCTGTTGGATACGCCGATCGCCATTCATACCGGCGATATGCCTTTGCCAGTCAATTCGGTACGCGGGGAGTTGGCGCTGCGGGATGTCACCTTTGCCTACAACGGACGCCGCCCAGTAATTGAGCATCTTTACCTAGATATACCAGCCGGGAAAACGATCGCCATAGTCGGTTCTACTGGCTCTGGCAAAAGTACTTTGGTAAAATTGCTGTTGCGCTTGTACGAAGTTCAAGCGGGAACAATTAACCTTGATGGCATTGAATTGCGCCAGCTGAACCTTAAAGATTTGCGATCGTGTATTGGCTTAGTCAGCCAGGATGTATTCTTATTTCATGGCACTGTTGCCGAGAATATTTCTTACGGTAGTTTTGATGCTACTTTTGAAGATATAGTATCGTCAGCTAAGATTGCAGAAGCCCACGACTTTATCATGCAGCTACCACAAGGTTACGAAACCATTGTGGGTGAGCGGGGGCAGAAGTTATCGGGTGGACAGCGGCAGCGGATTGCGATCGCACGGGCTGTGTTGAAAAATCCACCCATATTGATTCTCGATGAAGCTACGTCGGCAGTGGACAACGAAACAGAAGCGGCTATTCAGCGTTCGCTGGAAAGAATAACTCAAAACCGGACAACGATCGCGATCGCCCATCGCCTTTCGACTGTCCGCAATGCCGATTGCATCTATGTTATGGAACATGGCAAATTAGTGGAATCGGGAAGACATGAAGAACTGCTCGATCGACAGGGTATTTATGCCAGCCTCTGGCGAGTGCAGTCCGGTTTGAAATGATATTGGCAACTACTGAATTAAGAAAATGGTAATGTTCGATAGTATCCAGTCCGATCGGGGTGAAAACAACTGGCGACATCAGTTAAATGATTTCGTCAAAGCAAATCAGCAAGAATTGGCTGCTTTAGCTTGGGGACTATTTGTGGAAAGAGGAGAAAACTACGAAAATACTTTAGGGATAGACCTCGAACCCACTCCCCATTTTGTCTATTGTCCCAGACAGGCGATTGAAGCGCTCAACGACAAAGTTGAGAACAGACTGCAAGAGATTTTGGGCATTTTAGACGCTCACAATCCCAAACAGGAAGTTTTGCTCATCGGCATAGGCAACGCCCAATTAAAGCTAGTTCAGTTTGAACCGGAACCCCCGCCACCCGTATGTTTTGAACAAGCTGCCGCAGATGTCGATACTTTACTAGAACGTTTAGAGCAGCGGATGTGCGAGCAGATTAAGCTATAAACATCCAGCTCGTATAGTTTTAGAGCAGCCCTAATTGTAGGAGCGATCGAAATGCGATTCCCAAAAATCAAGCGATGGCTCTTATTCCTGTTATGGAGTTGGGCTTGGTTTCTGTTGATAGTCTTACTTATTTACCCCATCAGCTATGGCATATTCCGCTTAATTACTGTTCTGCTTTGTTTGTACCTTTGGCTGGGAGCGCTATTTTTATTCTGGAACAAAAATAGTATTAGATACTTGTGTTTTTTGTTGGCTTTAATAGTCAGCGGCATAATTATCCTGCCTGGTTATCAAGTAGATGGAAGCATCCTCCGCCAAAAGTATGTACAAGAACTCAGTTACTACGAAGGATCTCTATATGTTTGGGGTGGCGAAAACAAATTTGGAATTGACTGCTCGGGTTTGGTACGCCGTGGGTTAATAAACGCTAATTTAAAAATGGGATTGCTATCTTTTAATTCCAAATTACTCCGAGAAGCATTTTTGCTGTGGTGGTACGATGCTTCCGCCGAAGCTTTAGGAAAAGAATACAGAAACTGGACAAAATTTCTGTATAAAGCTCCCAGTATTAACGAGTTAGATAATTCAAAAATCCAAACAGGAGATATTGCGGTTACAACAGACGGCTTACATATCTTAGCTTACATAGGAAATAACGTTTGGATCGAGGCAGACCCCAACTATCAAAAAGTAATTAAGGTCAAAGTACCCGATGCGAGCAATATCTGGTTTAGAGTTCCCGTTAATATATTAGAATGGCGACAGTTTGAGACAGGCTGAACAGAACAGCATTCGCTTGGCATTAATCATCGATAGTCCCAGTCGCGACACAGTTCTTCAGGACGACCGCAAGGGTACACAGCGCAGTTTATGCCATCCTTTCCATAGTAATACTGGCATACTTGGCAGGGCTTAGTTTCCTCTAACTTTTGCCGCAAAATAGCCCAGTCTTTTTCCAAAGTAGCTTTGTATTGAGTTGCCTTAGAATGATGGATATCGATTTGTAATGCTTGCCCAAAAGCAGCAAGGGCATCCTCATAAAACCTGGTAATTTGCAAACCGTATTTCGTCCAAGCATCAGCGCGGCATTCGTATAGTTTAATTAAGTTTAAATTTAAAATGCCGTATTCTGTCCAAGCATCGGCAGAAACATTCTCAGCCCAACTTTGGGTGTCTAACAAAACTCGTTTTACCGTACCAATTAGTTCTCTCGGTTGCCAAGGTTTACTAATATATGCCTCTGCAAGTTCTATGGCACCATAAAGAGCAAGTTGTTGTACCTTTACTGTTAAAAATACCACAGGTATGTTGCGAGTTTCCGGGTTAGCTTTGAGCAAACGGCAAACATTGTAACCATCAATTCGGGGCATTACCACATCCAGCAACACCAAATCGGGACTATTTTGCTGAATTTTCTCTAATGCTTCGACGCCATCGGACGCTTGGATAACGTTCAGTCCCCACCACGCTAGCTGGTGCGAGATGCACTCCCGCTGGCTGCGAGAGTCTTCCACAACGAGAACTGTACTCATAATTCTTAGTTAGGGGGAATTTGGGTAATATCCGCAGATTTATC
>NZ_JACJUP010000303.1:0-6255 GCF_014748295.1 Planktothrix sp. FACHB-1355
CAAATAAACTTTTGCAACTTTGCTCGCTTGCAAGTAATGAATAAACAAACACTAAATTATTCTCAACAGATGCTCGCTCTCGTGCGAGCGAAGGAATGGTGGTCATACAAGCTGGCTCCTGTTCTAGGAACTGCCTATGCTAGTGCTGCAATTTCAAACATATCCTTAATTTCGCTTGGGAGTACGTTTTTATTTCTCCTGATTGCTCTAGCAATCGGTGCAAGCTACGCCAGTGTAATTAACAATTTATGCGATCGAGAAGAAGATCGAATCAGTGGCAAAGCTAACTACTTTATAGGGCGCTCTAATTTATTTAGAGCTTTGGTTACGATCGCGTGTATTGTACCAGGTTCGATCGTATCGGGACTATTGATTCAAATTCCTTTAGCGTTGATCGTTTATATAGGAAACTGGCTACTCTTCACGATTTACTCTGTACCACCTATCCGTCTGAAAAACCGAAGTTTTTTGGGTGTTTTAGCAATGGCAGTAGGAGAAAGTTTGGTGCCGCAAATATTTGCTGTATTTTTAGTCGCTCATCATACTGATAAGCCACTATCAATAGCGTGGGTAACAACGATCGCTATTTGGGCATTGGCATCGGGATTTAGAAGTATTCTTTGGCATCAGATAGTTGATTTTGAAAACGATCGTCGTGCTGGTATTAATACATTTGCTGTAAATACTTCTACACAAACGTTGCAAAGACTCGGTAAATGGGTTGTCTTCCCCGCAGAATTTGGCTCTCTTACGATCATATTACTACTCTCCAATAATATCTTCACTTGGACTTTTCTAGGCTTTTATTTAGTAACGGAATGGCTGAGACACTATTTTTGGCAATTAGATATCGTCATTGTTAAGCCTACTGAGAATCACAGACTTTTTCTATTTGAATATTACGATGTATTCTATCCTCTGGGATTTTTGTGCTTGACTGGCTGGAGAAATCCTGCAAATCTAATTATTTTAGGAATACACTTATTATTTTATTATCAACGTCTATGGTTTTGGATAAAAGATTTATGGGGTTTACTTAGATGGGAGATTCCCACCAAACTACAAAAGCATATATAATAATATTAAAGAGCGCATTAATACTAAATTCCTGGAAAAATATGAAAATTGAACAAGTTTTAGAAACTTATGATGAAGCCTATGCAGAGGCTTACAATCAAAAATTTCTGACAGATATTCACTCGCAGACAAAAACAGCTTCTGAGCTTCAGATATTAACAGAACTTTTGCGCGAGAAAGGCAGTACAGTTCGTTGGTTGGATGTTGCCTGCGGTACAGGGTACTATCTCAGTTGTTTTCCAGAAGTACAGAGAGCAGGTTTGGACATTTCACAAGCAATGCTTAATATTGCCAAAATAAAAAACCCTAATATTCCATTAATTCAGGGAAATTTTAGAGATAAATCGCTGATTAATAAAGGAGAATGGGATGTCATTTCCTCAATGTGGTGGGCTTACAGCTTTGCAGAATCTATATCAGAAATTGAGCTATTGATCGAAAATATCTCTGATTGGTTGACTGATGATGGTGTTTGCTTTATGCCCATCTGCGAACCTTCTAAAAATCTTTACAGCGATCCAACAAAAGTTCCTTATGTAGCATTTGAAGATGCGCCAGCTTATGGGGGAAAAATTTTAGTCACTGGCGTGATGTGGTCTTGGATTCAGCCGAATGGTAAACGCCATGACAATATGCTGGTTCCTCAAATAGAATACATGATTGAACTATTTAAGAAGCATTTTCAGACTGTGGAGAGTATTGAATATGCCAAAGGTTTTTACTGGGGGATTCTGGCAGCTAAAAATGCAAGGCAGTTTGAGAGTATCCGAACTCAGTTAATGAAGGAATCCCAATCTATTGCCGATGGAAGCGATCGAATACCTACTGACATCCCACCTGTTGATACTGCAAACTTTTTGCAGCGCCTTATTCGCAAGTTATTCCGTAGGTAGAAACAAAAATTTTAAATTCAGTAGGAGATCGACTTGACATAAATGCTTCTATACTTTAGCTTAAGTTGCCACAAATCCCAACTATCCCTAAGTATTGACTTTGATTTTTTTTACAGCTATAGTCAAGATTGTGCAAAATATCAAATTTGCACTCAGACTGCCATCAAAAAAATCAAAAAATTCCCACATTTGCTTTAATTAAATGTTATTCGATCGTGGTAAGCAGGTTGTCTTTATCAGTTCTTGTCCCGAACCTTGGGGCGGTAGTGAAGAACTTTGGGCATCTGCGGCGCAAATTTTAGCAGAAAAAGGTCAAAAAGTAAAGGCGTACAAAACACTTGTAGTCGATCGACACTCCCGTATCCTAAAGCTACAATCTTCTGGAATACCTGTAGTAGACATCTATCGTCTGAACTTTTCCAGGCAACTTCGATACTTGAACAGGATCATACCTGGCAGATGGCAATTTTTACCGTTAGATCCGATCGATATTATCCTAGCTCATCAATTGAAACAGTTGCAGCCCGATCTAGTAGTAATTTCTCAAGGTGAAAATTTTGACGGTTTGAGATTTGCTAATATTTGTTTTCGCCAGAAATTACCATATATAATTGTTTGCCAAAAAGCAGTTGATTACTACTGGCCACACGATGAAATACGTCCAGTAATGCAGGAAGTATTTCGCAGTGCTAAACGCTGTTTCTTTGTGGCAGGACACAATTTATCTCTGACGGAAGCTCAGATAGGAGAAAAACTGAACAATGCGGAAATTGTGAGAAATCCTTTTTGCGTTAGTCGCTCCAACTTGCTACCTTGGTGTGATATTAATGATGGTTTCTACCTAGCTTGTGTGGGTCGGCTGTTTATCTATGATAAAGGACAAGACATTCTGTTAAAAGTATTAGCTCAAGAAAAATGGAAACAAAGAAAGCTTTATGTCAATTTTTTCGGACAAGGAATTCATCGGGAAGCGTTAATTGGTATGGCTAAATACTTGAATATTACTAATGTTAGTTTCCCTGGCTTTATTGAAGACATTACTGAAGTTTGGCATCATCATCACGCTTTAATATTACCCTCAAGATGTGAGGGTTTACCATTAGCTTTAGTAGAAGCAATGATGTGTGGCAGGTTGGGAATTGTTACAGATGTAGGTGGGATACCAGAAATAATTGAAGATAATGTAACTGGATTTTTAGCTGCTGGAGCTAATTTTCATGCCTTAGATGAAGCTATGGAAAGAGCTTGGAGTCAACGCTATGAATGGGAAAAAATAGGACAAAAAGCAGCACGGTCTATCCGAAGTATAATCAAATCCGATCCAAGTGAATATTTTGCTACTAGGTTAATGGAAATAATTTCGGAAATAGAAACTGGAAGTTTGCGATCGCAATCTGGACAGTTGATCCGTTAATTATGCAACGCCAAAGAAGTTACATACTATTTCAAAGGATTTGCGATCATCTGCATACCTAATGGTGCGGTTACAGTAAAACCATGACGCACAGGAGTTACAGGACGCTTGTTAACTAGAGATACTTGAAAGCGTGATAGGATTGTACCTAGAATTAATTTCATCTCATACTGGGCAAACGCAAACCCTATACAACGACGGTTTCCACCGCCAAATGGCAAGAACTCGTAAGGGGAAAATTGTCTTTCTAAGAATCGTTCTGGCTTGAACTGGTTTGGTTGTGGGTAGGTTTCTTCACGATGGTGTGCTATATAAATACTGGGCATGACGATTGTTCCCTTCGGCAGTTTGTAGCCCATAATCTCTATCGGATATTCTACCGCTCGAAAACTCCCGTCAATTCCAATAGGGTATATTCGCAGGGTTTCTTGGCAAACGGCTGTAAGATAAGGCAATTTGGAAATGACATTTGGGTCTGGATGATCGCCAACAGTTTCAAGTTCTCTGTGCAGTTTGTTACCCACCTGTGGTGTGTAAGCAACCCAATAAAACGCCCAAGTTAAAGCTGAGGCTGTGGTTTCGTGTCCCGCAACCAGTAGCGTCATTAACTCATCATTGATTTCCCGATCTGACATTCCCTGACCGTTCTGGTCAGTAGCACACATCAATAAACTAAGAATATCTTGACGATCTTTCTTCAATTTTGCACGACGTTCTTGAATTAAAGCATGAATGAGATCGTCAACTTGTTTTCGTAAGCGGACTATCCTACCCCAAGGACTCCACGCACCCAAATCTTTTTGTATAAAAGGAAGAAATATGGCGCTGGACATTAAGGGAGAATTGATTGCATCCAATAGAGAAATCAGCGTCAGTCTGAGTTTTTGAAACTCCGGTCCTTCTTCCAACCCGAACACCACTCGCAACATAACACGTAGAGTGATTTCTAGGATTGACGCACGAATAGTGAAAGGTTTTCCCATCTTCCAGTTGTTACTGACTTGCTGACTAATTTCACAGATAGTCTCACCATAGACTCGCATTCTTTCTCCATGAAACGGAGGGGTTAACAATTGGCGTTCACGCTGGTGACGATCGCCATCCAGCATAGTCAGGGAGTTATCACCGAGCAAAAATCGTAAATATTCCGATCCTCCTCCAGTCTTAAATTGCCCGGGATCGGCAGTAAAAATTTGTTGTAGTGCTTCAGGATGACCGAAATAAACATATTTTGTCCCATCACGAGTCGTTATAGTAAAGCGATCGCCATAGGTTTTAAACAAATCTTCCACATATTGCACTGGTTGAAAAATCAATTTCAGAATCCGCAGAATTTCTGGTATTTGAGGTTCTGGAGGAAGGGTGTTAATTGTTTGCATAAAACTGTAAAACTGTGTGGATCGGATTAAATCTTTATCAGTAGCACGATAATCAATATGCACGCGGCTGCATAATTTTTCCACGATTCAGCCAGCCATATTTATTTGGACAAAATCTTTACTCCCATTTCGTTGGAATATAGAACAGATATTTATAACTTCTAGCAAAATTTAATTGCAGATCATTATATCCTTTAACTTCAAAGTAAACGGGTTTATCTTGGTATCCTTTGAGGGCTAGTGTATCATAAATATCATTTTCTATTATTGAAATTTTTAATTGATATTTCCCTGGTAAAAGTGGTAGTTTATCTACAAAACAACAAAATTGATTCTGTCCTTTCTTGAGTTTATAGTATTCTTCACCATACTTTCCCATCATCATACCCATCGGGAATAATTCGTCTGTCCCTACAGAAAAAGCGATTATTACAGCATAATCATCCAGTTGTGAATTACAAGTCATTTGGAATTTGACTTTACTACCTGAAGTAATTTCTTTTCCATCTACAGCAGTTACTTCTACTTCCTCAATCTCAACTAAGCCCAATTTTTCTCCAGGTACTAAATCTTCATCTATTGGTTGGGGAGATTGATCAATTTGAATTGTTGGTGCAGATGAATTTGAGTTATTTTTTCTGGCTAACATTAATTCATTATATGTGTAAATGATTTCATCAGGTTGACCAGTATTATAAACTTGTCCCTGATTAAAAAGAATGACCCGGTGACAAAGTGACTTTATCTGATACATTTCATGGGAAACGACCAATATGGAACCACCATCTTGAATATAATCTCTCAGATAATTTTGAAACCTTTGCTGAAAGCGAATATCGCCTCCTCCTAATGCTTCATCTATGATAAAAACATCTGGTTTTAATTGAGTATAAATAGAAAATGCTAACCTTAATCGCATCCCTGTACTGTATGTACCTACAGGAGCATCAATAAAGGTTTGAATACCTGAATAGTCAATAATATCATTAATCTTATTTTTGATTAGGTTTTCACCTACTCCATACATTGATAATAGATTATATATATTTTCTCGCCCTGTTTGAAGGGAATTTAATCCAGCTTGGCTATCTATCATAATCACTCGATTGGTATACCATCTAACCTGACCTAGAGTGGGGCGTAAAATTCCCATAATTAAGTTAATTAATGTGCTTTTTCCAGCACCATTATGACCAATTAAACCCAGTACCTCACCTGCTCTCAGTTGTAAATTGACATCATAAACAGACCAAAATTCACCAGAACGGAGACGATTTTCTCCTTCGGGTTTGCGGCGAAATTCCCAAAAAATATCTGCAATTGTATAACGGAGTGATAACTTGGGATCGCGACAAAATCGTTTTGATAAATGCTTTGTTTCTAACAGTATTTTTCCCATAATTTAAGTTAGTGAAATTTAAGTTAGCGATCGCTCGATTATATAAGGTAAACATAAACGACAAAATAACCAGCTTACTAAAAGTAAGATTAC
>NZ_JACJUP010000304.1:0-6214 GCF_014748295.1 Planktothrix sp. FACHB-1355
GCACGTTTGTAATACTACCGCTACTGCCAGCGACCTTGACGCGCACCTCACCGTAAGGAGTGATAACTCGCTGAATTTCCCGCTGCAAAATTGCTCGCATTTGGGTGGAACGGCGGATACCTAATGTTGTGGTTTCTCGAAATAAAATTGCTTCGCAAGCTTGTTGATTTTCGGGATGACAGATAACAGTTAACAATACGCCCTGACGGGATTTTTTCATAATAATCGGCTGGCTAAAAACATCCAGGGCACCAGATGCAAATAAGGCATCAAAAGTATATGCGATCGCCTGCGGACTGAGGTCATCAATTTGCGTTTCCAATACCGAAATTGTTTCCAACTCAGGCGATATACTTCCCCGACCTTCTACCCCTCTGTCCCTGAGCCCTTCTGCTAGGATTTCTTCACCAATCCAGAGGCGTAAAATATTAGGAATGGGCAACTGGCGGGAACCAGCGCCGAGACCGACGCGGTGGAGAATCATTTCCGGTGCGGGGCCAAAACTGCTGGCCAAAGTGACTGCGATCGCCACACCCGTCGGCGTACACAATTCCTTGTCTATGCCATTGCTATAAACTGGCACTTGGCGAGACTCCCACAACTTCAGCACTGCTGGTGTGGGCACTGGCAGCTGACCGTGTGCCACTGTTACCGTACCGCCCCCAGTCGGCATTGCCGAACAGTAGATTTGGTCGATTCCCAACCAATCCAATCCCAGACAAGTACCGACAATATCGACGATCGCATCGGTCGCTCCAACTTCGTGAAAATGCACCTTATCCGGCGCTATACCGTGAACCGCGCCTTCTGCTTCTGCTAATTTGCGAAAAATTGCCAAACTGGCAGCTTGCGCCCGCACGGGCAACTTAGCCGCCAAAATCAAAGCTTCTATTTCTGGCAGATGGCGGTGATGACTGTGACCGTTACTGTGATGGTGATGATGGTCATCGGTTAAATCTACATGAACTTTAGTTGCTTGCTGACCGTTACGCTGGACGAGTTCCGCTCGTAACTCGTACTCGTGAGAAATACCCAAAAGGTGGAGCTTTTCTTTTATGTAGTCCAGGGGAACACCGACATCGACCAGCGCTCCCAGACACATATCACCGGCAATGCCAGCAGGACATTCGAGGTAAGCTAGCTTGTTCATTGGTTCTCAGTCATAGGTCATCGCACGTCACTAATTTTATCGCAATATCGCCAGAGGACCCCCGTCAAACTGCGTTATGACGGGGGATGAATTGCGACCAACCAAATTAATTGAGCGCAGCGAATCCATATAGTTTGACAAAGGTATTTCCCCAAGCTATACTGTTAGCAATTATGAATTGATAAAGCGATGTTAACAGCTTTAAAGGTAAGATTGTATCCAAACAAAAAACAGCAGATAGCCTTGGCGAAAAACTTTGGCTGTTGCCGATTCGTTTGGAACTTTTACCTAAATAAGACTAATACTCAATATCAGGAAATAGGGAAAGGTTTGAACTATTGCGATATGGCCAAAGATTTGACGCAACTGAAGAAGCATGAGAATTTTTTGTGGTTAAAAGAAGCGTCATCTTCTGCATTACAGCAATCGCTTAAAAACCTAGAAACAGCATTCAAGAATTTCTTTGAGCATCGCGCTGGATTTCCAAAGTTTAAAAGTAAACATAAGAAGCAATCCCTGAGATATCCAGCAGGTTGCTCAATCAAAAAGCATGGTGTACAACTTCCCAAGTTGGGAGTTGTTAAAGCGGTAATCTCAAAAGAGCTAATGGGCGAAATTAAATCTGTGACCGTCTCCAAAGATAGCACAGATAAATATTTCGCCGCGATTTTGTTGGAAGTTGAAGATGTTCCAACAATTAAAGAGGGTAAGATTTCGGGAATTGATTTAGGTCTTAATTCCTTGGTGACAGTGTTTGATGGGGAGACAACTTACAAAGTCGATCCAATTAAACCCACTAGGAAATACGCTAAACGACTGAGACGAAGACAACAATCATTATTTCGGAAAAAACTTGGCTCTAACAACCGGAAAAAGCAGGTTAAGAGGGTAGCCAAGGTTCATCATAAAATAGCAAATACAAGACAAGATTTCCTCCACAAAATCTCTCGTAAATTAGTTGACGAAAACCAAGTCATTGTAGTAGAAGACATTTGTGTAAAAGGCGTCGCACGTACCAAGTTAGCGAAATCTGTTTTAGATGCTGGATTTGGAATGCTGGTAAATTTCTTAGCGTCCAAATTGAAAAGAGTTGGGGGGATACTTGTAGAGGTTGATAGATTATTTCCTAGTACGAAGCTTTGTAATTGTTGCAAGTTTAAGAATGATTCCCTTACCCTAAATGATAGAGAATGGGTTTGTCCGAAATGCGAAACCCACCATGATAGGGATGAAAATGCTGCGAGAAACTTGCGAGAAGAGGGTATTAGGATTTTGTCAACAAATACCGATGGGCAGTCGGAATTTCAAGCTTGTGGAGAAGATGTAAGTCTGGTTAGCAATTCTGCTAAAAAGCTTTCTTCTATGAAACAGGAATCTCCCCGTTAAGCTAAAGCTATAACGGGAGATTGTCAAAGTTAACTAATGTTAGAAATTAGCCAACGAAAAATTTATGGCTACGATTTACACAATTCATCCGGATACTCCGCAAGCCCGCAGTATAGAGCAAATTAAGGATGCCCTCAAGGATGGGGCAGTGATGCTGTACCCCACCGATACCGTGTACGCCATTGGCTGCGATCTGTATGTTAAGTCGGCGGTGGAACGAGTGAGGCGCATTAAACAACTATCGAATGACAAACCCCTAACGTTCCTCTGTCCTTCTCTATCTAATGTTTCTACTTATGCGTGGGTGAACGACTCCTCCTACAGAATTATGAAGAGTTTGATTCCAGGGCCATACACATTTATATTACCGACAACTAAGTTAGTGCCTCAGCTGGTAATGAATCCCAAGCGCAAAACTACTGGGATTAGAGTCCCGAATCATGGGGTATGTTTGGCTTTGTTAAATGCACTGGGCAATCCGATTATTTCTACTTCGGCGCACGTACTCAGTGATGAACAGTATGCGCCGATGCCTGGGGTGGAAAGCAATGGCTTTTTCTCGCGGGTGGAACTGTTTGACCATTTGGAAAAGCTGGTCGATGTAATCGTGGATAACGGACAGGAACCGGGATATGAGGGTTCGACGATTCTGGATTTGACGGGGGAAGAACCTGTTGTGGTACGGCAGGGCTTGGGATGGGAGGAAGTTACTGCTTGGGTTGTTTGAAGCGAATAGGGGCTAGGGGCTAGGGACTAGGGACTAGGGACTGGCGACTGGGGAGAATATAGGTTTTTAAATCGAGTTTGGTGTGATTTTTGAAGAAGTTTTGAAGAAAAAGTATTAAGTGTGAAGTAAACGTGAAATTCGATCGCTCCTCAGTTATTTGTGCCAATGATGGATGACTGATGAGAAATGACCGCTCGTTACCAGTTGGCTGACTGTCCACTGGATAGACGATCGCGATCGCAACTGGCAGATGTGCGATCGTATGAAGTGTAAATGCCTAAAACTCTCTCTGCACAATGAATTAGGCTGGTTCTATGCGCTCTCTGAGAACCTACTCGCTTCAAGGGTTCCCAGAGCTGATTTTTGACCAATGAAAGAACAGGGACACCGCCATAACTGCGGCAAATTCAGACTGCTTAGAGTCTAAATGTAAGCGATTGAGGCAACACCAGTTGCAGCCAACTTTCCTCAAACGCTCAAAGACTCTCAGTCCTTTATGGTGTCATCTCTCCAATTAACTATGAAAACCGCATATAGAAATTTCCCTACCGCAACTCTAGAAGCTCTACCAAAAACTACTGTTATGGACATCCACCCTTCAGAGCAAGAGTCCGAAATGGACAGCGTTGCCCTCGCCAACGAAATTTCTCAAGAATTGCAAGCTCAAATTCAGTCAGACAGGGGGGTAAAAATATCCAGCGCTGCTGTCAAAGCAGTGGCAAATCGATTAGCTAACGAGGTGGAAAGAATTTGTCGCCAAAGTTCGCGCATCCAAAAATCCGGTCAAATTCGCTCTTGGCAACTAACTTTGGCGCGACACCGGTTGCAAAAGTGTCTGTCCTACTACAATCTCGGTTCCAAACAAGGGCGCGTCGAACTGCACAGCACTTTGGGTGCGATCGTCTACCGCTACATTACACCGATGCGTCAGCCGTTAAGCTTCCAAGCTCGCTATCACTTAGTCGAAGACTTTTTACAAGGCTTTTTCATGGAGTCGCTCAAAGCTTTCCGCAGAGAAACGGAGCTTCCAGAGGATTACACGCCGCGCAACTCGCTGGAAGTAGCGGAATATCTCGCATTCACGGAACAATATGCCAGACGGCGAATCAATTTGGGCGGCGGTGCCAGTCAACAATTAATTATACTCCGCGCCCAAACTTTCTCTCGCCGCCAACCGGCGGAGACTGCGGTGGATATGGAGTCAGCTGCTGAATCTCCTAAAGGTGAAGAGGCGGAAACTGTACGACGCGACCCGGCGATGCAGCAGGTGCGTGCTTCTATGGTGGCGGAAACAACCGATCCGGCGGAAGCGGTGTTGCGCGATCGGCTGATATCGGAATTGATAGAATATCTGGAATCTCAAGGTCAATCAGATTGCGTCGATTATCTGACTTTAAAATTGCAAGACCTCTCTGCACAGGAAATCGACGAAGTTCTCGGTCTGTCTTCCCGTCAGCGCGACTACCTGCAACAGCGCTTTAAGTACCATGTGGAAAAGTTTGCCCGCCTGCATCAATGGCAATTAGTACATCAATGGTTAGGTGCGGATCTCGATCAAAAGCTGGGGATGAATACTCGGCAGTGGGAAGCGTTTTGGCAAAAACTCACGCCACAGCAGCAGCAACTGTTGGAACTCAAACGTCAAGGAGTTAGCGATCGCGAAATCGCCTCTGCCCTCAAATGGACTGCCAAACAAGTGGAAAAGCGTTGGTCTCAGCTTTTGGAACTCGCTTGGCAAGCTCGCAACAGCAGCACTTCTACCCAAAAATAGCGATGCAAAGTTTTCCAGGGAATCGGTTGATTTTAGTTTAGTACAGATGCGATCGCGTCTGTACTTTGGCTTATCCCACGGCTATGATTAAGTTTTTTTTACATATTTGTTTGTTTTTGTTAACTCTTTTGTTGAGGTTTGTTTAAAAAAAACTAATTTTTTTAATTTTATGTAATCTTGAATACAGCAGCTAATTCTCCTATCTACCTTGGCCTCAGCCTACGGGTAAATTTAGTTCCATATTAACTGCTACTTTCCACCAGGGTAAGACGAGTTTAGAGACATCTGCTGACTGTCAGTATATGGCTCTAACTTTCCATTGCAATTTTTAAGTTGCCGAGCTGTCACCGATCGCATTATCAGTGAGATTACCGAATCTAATTGTTAGTAAATTCACGTATTTAAATCGAGAGAGCGAAGAAAATGCTTACCCTAAACGATTATCAAATCCTACCTTTACCCATTCATGAAGGCGTAAAAACCTTAATTTATCGGGCTTATAGAGAGCGGGATAATACAAGTGCGATCGTCAAAACCCTGAAAGCAGAATATCCAACTTTAGAAGAAATTACCCGCTTGCGTCATGAATACAAAATTCTGGAATCTCTGCATATAGAAGGAATTATTAAAGTATATAGTTTGGAGAATTATAAAAACGGGTTGGCATTGCTATTAGAGGATTTTGGGGATAAATCGCTCAAAGATTTAATGACATCTCAAAAAATCCCATTACTTTCGTTTCTTTCTATCGCCATTCAACTGGCATCAATCTTGGCAGACCTACATAAAGACAAGATAATTCATAAAGATATCAAACCGCAAAATATTCTGATAGACAGTCAAACATGGTCTGTCAAAATTATTGATTTTAGCATAGCCACGCGCCTTTATAGAGAAACGGCGACGATCGAAAATCCCAATTTACTAGAAGGAACGATCGCTTATATCTCACCAGAACAAACAGCGCGAATGAATCGGTCAATTGACTATCGTACCGATTTCTATTCATTGGGCGTTACCTTCTATGAAATATTAACGGGTAAGCTACCATTTCAATCGAACGATCCGATGCAATTGGTGCATTGTCATATTGCGAAAAAACCAGTACCGCCTCATCAAGTAAACCAAGCAATTCCAGAAGCAGTTTCAGAAATAGTGATGAAATTATTATCCAAAGCTG
>NZ_JACJUP010000305.1:0-6237 GCF_014748295.1 Planktothrix sp. FACHB-1355
TCTCTACTTTTACCTTCGCGAAACATTTGGAGAGCTAAGCGCGGGTTTTCTCCATAAATTTTGATCAAATTTTCAATTCTTACTTTAGGTTGTAAATTTTCCATTATTACCTCTCAATTTAATTACTAAATTTCCCCAAAATTAATGTTTTCCCTAATTAATTATTTCACAATAAATAACCATAATTCATTTTCAACCTCTAATTTAATCTAGCTGCTTGCCAATTATATTTTTGGCACTTATAATTAAAGTATGTGTTTCGCTCGGCTCGCTCGATGGTATTAAGCTTATCCCCACCCATATCCTAACTTTTGACTTCTTTTTCATACTTTTTTCAGGATTGAATTCCAGTTTTTCGAGCCGTTATACCCGTACATATCTTGATAGTATGTATCGATTAGATATTCGGTTTTATGATTCATTAACCAGCTTTTCAACTCCTCTAATTTACGTTTTCCTTTTTCTAATACTTCTTGGTCGTCCCAATCATCCCATTCCAACTCCCACATAGTTTGATTGGTATCTTCGACAATCAAGTAGTCTCCACTTTGGACGCCGTGACTGTGAAAATATTCAACAACTCCTACTGCATCAGCATGAGCATCTTCTATGATTAACCAAGGATGAGCGAGCGTTGCAAGCATTTCCGGTGGCATTATGGCAGCCATATTATTACAATCCCCCTCTAAAAAATGAACTCGCGAGTCAGTTTTTGCTTTTTCATCAAGGAGGGAAAGGTCAATATCTATACCATAGACACGACCTTCTACTTGGAACATTTCCAAGTGATCGGCTAGCCAAATGGCACTACCACCGCTTAATGCTCCAATTTCAATAATTGTTTTCGGTTTGAGTTCGTACAAAAGCATGGGATAAAGAGCCATTTCAGTTGGCCCTTTATCGAAAAGTATTCCTTTCCAAGTTTGGAAGTAAGCGTTTTCCAAGAGCGATCGCCAAGCAGGTGCTGGAATATCGCATCGATCTTTTCTTTCAGAAATTTTGGCAAACCGATTTGGTTTGAAAGGAGCCTGTTTGTGGATTGCTGCTTTGACAACGCTTTGGTAGCTCATTCCGTTTTTTTCCTTGCTACTTTCAAGTTAATTTCCATTGATAGCGAAATGGGTTGCTTCCAACTCGCGTTGATAAAAGTATCTTGCCAAAAAGTAGTCCCATTCCATATAAGCTACCCTAAAATCTCTCACTCCGACAGAAGCATCGTAATCTGTCCTGCCGTGGAGAGCCCGGAAGTTTTGGATGAGCAGACAATCTCCGGCAGTCAGGCGAAAACGGTATTGGTAATCGAGATTATTAAGATACCGAGAGAAGGCAGTATAAGCTTCATAAAAACGCTCTAATTGGTCGAACGGTAATTGCGGCACGCAGTTTTTATGACTGAAGCGAATGGCGGTAACATTACCTGCTTTATCTACTTCGATGATAGAAGCTACCGGACGAAAGAAATATTGATGCTCGTGTTGAACGCGCCAAAATTGTATGGGAGTTTCTGCCAAAATTTGAAAATAGTCTGGATGATTTTCACGAAAGTCTTTGGCGACGCGAAAACCATCGATCGTAAATGTTTGTCCGCCAGATGCTTCGTTTTTTGCACAATGGATAAATTGTGTTGTCCGATGTCCGTACCAGAAAGTCAGATCGTTGTGGGGTGGGATGCCGTGACTGGTTGCAGCTAAGTCTTTGCCGACTTTTTGTGTCATGATGTCACCGTATTCGGTGTTGCGGACTGGGCCGAAGGATGAGATAAAGGCATCAAGTTCTTCTAGGGGAATATTTCGCAGGATGATAAATCCTAGAGATAACAATTGCTTCATCCAAATTTTAAAATCTGATTTACGAACATCGGGCCACTCGATCGGGTTGGCTTCCAACCAAGCTTTGTCCCACAGAATCACATTTTCGCCGATCGGAGATTGAGGTTGTGGATCGCAAGTGTGAGCGAGTAGCCAAGAAATGGGAAAAACGCTGCGGAGAGGGGGATTTTCGTTCCAGTCAACGATCAAGTTGCCATCGCGCTCTTCGATAAACTTCGGTTCTGGGTGTGCGGGGCGATCGCAAATGTCATTCAGTTTTTCGAGGGAATCTGGATGACGATTTTGAGAATTCAGACAATTGTCGCGCAACCAGGTATAGTGAAAGCGTTTACCGCCGATCGTAACAAATTGTTTTTCTTGCATAACTTGCATAAGCAGGAACTCCTAAATTAAATTTCAGATGGCAGATTTGAGATTTCAAATTTTGATAAATCTGAAATCTCAAATCTGAAATTAAAACCAAGGTGGTATTTCTTCTGTATTTATATAAACAACGATCGCTTGAGGCTTGTTATTAGTATCTGCTTTTGAGAGCGCTTCTGCAAATACCAGCCGCATTTCCGCCTGAGTGCGAACCTCATAAGCATCTGCTCCGAGTCCTTCGGCAAACTTAACGAGATCGGGTTTTCCCAGCTGATAGTAATTTTTCCAGACTGACGGCTCTGGAAAATACTGATTCATGGCTTGACTAATCATATTCAAGTCATTGTCATAAAGGATTACCCAAACGACACCAACATTGTACTGGGCAGCGGTCGATATTTCATT
Organism: Planktothrix sp. FACHB-1355; assembly: GCF_014748295.1. Taxonomy (NCBI): domain Bacteria; kingdom Bacillati; phylum Cyanobacteriota; class Cyanophyceae; order Oscillatoriales; family Microcoleaceae; genus Planktothrix; species Planktothrix sp. FACHB-1355. The sequence goes on from NZ_JACJUP010000305.1 coordinate 2,598, forward strand.
CCCCTGCATCATAAAGCCGCCGTCGCCAGTAATGGCTACGCAAACCTGATTTGGCGAGCCTATTTTACCGCCGATCGCACCAGCAGTGCCGAATCCCATTGGCCCGATCGTAGAGGAAACGTGAAATTGGACTGGTGGATCGAGTTCCAAGTAGTGCCATGCCCAGTGGGTAGAGTTACCGCTATCGATAAAGATATGACCTCCTTGACGCAGCTTTTCGTTATCGTTGATACACTTCATCAAAGCTTGCGGTAGGATAGGTGCAGCTTCAGAATTGCGCTTTTGCGGTTCGAGGAACGGTGAGTGAGTTTCCCGGATCTGTTCGATCGATGCCCGACGCTCTGCTACAGTTGGTTCGTCTGCTTGAGTGCGATCGCTTAGCTCAAACAGATTGTCAATTACGGTGCCGATTTCTGCGACAATTCCTAGTTGGACGGGGAAGAAGCGAGCGATCGCGCTTTGATCTAGATCCACCTGAATCAAAGCACCCTTGGGAATCAACAGTTCTTTGCCTGCTTGAGGAGGAATTGTACTGTATCTACCCAGACTAGATCCCATCACCATCAGGGCGTCGTAATGAGAACTCTCCAGATAGTATTTAGGCCAATTGCAGCCAGCAACGCCGTAATTTCGGAATGACAACCAGTGACTTTCTGGAAAAATGGCCTTAGCATCGGGAGTTGTCATCACTGGAATGGCAAACTTTTCCACAAATGACTTGAATTTTTCCAGTTTCTGGCGATCGCGAAGTACTTGGCGACATCCGTTCCCCAATAAAATTAGTGGCTGTTTGGCATGAGTGAGATAATCAAATGCCTGTTGCACTTGATGAGGACTTGAGGATTGGGGAATTGCGCGATAATATTCTGGCTTAGTGGGAAATGCCATCGCCTCAGATAGGTAACTGCCAGCGAGTTTGTCCGACAAACCGATACAAGTAGTACGAGATGGAATAGCCAGTGCATTTCGCAATGCTTGAGTCAAAATTGGTTGGAAAGTTTTGGGACTGTGGATGCGATCGCTGTACTGACAGATATTGCGGTAGACAGCATTAATATTCTCGCTAATCTCAACTTCATCTAAGATGTGGCTGTTGCTATAATTTTCTACTGACGGCTCTACACTAATGACCAACAAAGCGGATTTGTCGTGTTGAGCGTTGAGAATTCCAGTTGAAGCATTGGGCAAACCGGCATCACAAGCAACCAATACCACCCCCAGTTTACCTGTCACCCGAAAATAGCCATCTGCCATGAAAGCTGCCCCAGTTTCCTGACGGCAGATAACGTAGTCAAATTTGTCGTTTTGGTTCTTTAATTCGTTCAACAAGTGCTTCATAGCCGTACTGGGAATGCCAAATAATTTAGTGACACCCTCCAGTTCAAGGTATTTTAAGAGGATCTGAACCAGGGTAATATTGCGATCTTTTTCACCCAGTTCAGATGGCAGAGTTATGTAATAGGAAGTTTGCTCTTGTTCCACAAATATTTACCTATTAACAAACGCCATAAGTAACACCTATTTGTTTAAGCCATTTGCGGTAAGTAACCGAAGATCGATCGCTCGGAACGTGCAAATCGGCTGGCCATTTGTTGTCTGTGGGAGGGATGAGCGGCATTCGTTTTGGTTGTAGGCGTTCTGCCATCCAAACATCTTCTTGTTGCACTTGCTGGTTAAACACCAACCATTGTGGGAGCATAGCCTTATCCATGTTCGTGGCTGTAAAACTCCACTGCACGCTCTTCTCCTCTTCAACTGGCGTTATTGCTGTCAAGAATGCGAACCGCCCTTTGTACGGCCCTTGAGTAATTTCTATGTAACTGTATAACCTCAACGGATGAGGAATCTTCATGGATGAAGTGGATGTATAGGTAACTCGCTTGCCTTGGCTATCTGCATCCGGAAAGTGTCTTTCGCAGACAGTAATTCCATCGGTCGTCATTTCCACTTGAAAATCTTCGTGGACTTGCGGATTGCATTCAGTTTGGTTGTGGAGATAACGGAAATGAGTAAAATCTATACCAATTTCCACCAAGCGAAAACCACTAGCATTACCGTGTATAGGTTCGCTCAGGATCTGAAGACAATTGGGTTCGTCCCACTCTGGGAAGGGAGGCACATCGGCAGAGGGAGTCCCCAAGCATACCCACACGGCACCATAGCGTTCCCGACAATGGTAGGTTTTAATCTGCGCTCCCGCAGGAGGCTCTAAGGCTGGATGAGGGGGAATCAGGACGCATTTACCTGTTGGATCGTATTCCCAGCCGTGATACACACAAGCCAGAGTGCGATCGCATACTTTTCCCAAGGATAAAGGGGCACCTCGGTGGGGGCAACGGTCTTGCCATGCTTGTACTGGCGCTTGCGGGTCTAATGGACGCCATAGCACCAGGTCTTCTCCTAATAGGCGTGTAGTGAGAATTTTCCCTGGTGGACAATCTTCTACCTTGGCGACTGCGTGCCAGTCATTGAGTAAAATCGGATCGGCTGCGATCATAATTGAGTCGGAAAGTTTTTCAATAAAATACAGACTTGGTTGAAAATTTTGAGAGATCGCTTACGGAAATTAACATACGCCAAAAGTGACGCCTTTATCCTTGAGCCATTTGCGGTAAATCACGGTACAGCGATCGCTCGGAACGTGCAAATTCGCTGGCCATTGGGAGTCTGTGGCCAATCCCAGCGGCAGACGTGCGGGTCGTTGAGAATTGACAATCCGAATATCTTCCCATAGCAGCCGTTCGTGCATCTTTCCCCACTGGGGCACTAAGCTACTGTCTAGATCGATCGCCGCACAAGTCCACAGCAGACACTTTTCCTCCTCAACAGGTGTGATTGCTGCCAGCCAAGCAGTTCGACCGGGCGACGGCCCTTGTTTAGTTTCCGTAAAAACGGATACAGTCAACAGAGAAGAAACCTTCGTCAAGCTAGTTGCTACCTCGATCGTCTGCTTACCCTCGCTGTCCATCTGAAACATTCTTTCGGGGATACTAATTCCCTCGGTTGTGACTACCACCTCATAGTCTTCTATTTGGGGGTTAGATGGACCGAGACTGTGCCTATGGACGAAAGGGACATGGGCTATATCTACAAAACTCTCCATCAACCGAAATCCACTCGCATTGCACTTTAACGGACCGCACCAGAACTTAGCGCAATTGGGATCGTCCCAAATTGGGAAGGAAGGTACATCACCATTGGGACTGCCCAGGCATACCCACACCCAACCGTAGCGTTCCTGACACTGGTATGTTTTGATTTGGGCTTTCTCTGGCGGCTCTTGGTTTGGGTGCGCCGGAATATACTTGCATTTACCTGCTGTATCGTATTCCCAGCCATGATAGGCACAAATTAAAGTGCGATCGCACACTTCTCCCAAGGACAGACTAGCACCTCGGTGAGGGCAGTAATCTTGCCACACTTGGATCGGAGAATTAGGTCCTTCCGGACGCCATAGAATCAAGTCTTCTCCTAACAAGCGTGCAGTGAAAGTTTTACCGGGTGAGCAGACTTCTACCTTGGCTACGACGTGCCAGTCGTTGAATAAGATTGGGTCTTCGATCATAAATTACAGAGAGCGCCTAATTTGGCTAACAAAGGTGCTTTGGGAATCTCTATGCAAAAGTTAATACATCAACAT
>NZ_JACJUP010000306.1:0-6167 GCF_014748295.1 Planktothrix sp. FACHB-1355
GTTTGGTAAAATTGTTTTTAAAAGTTTAGGAAAAAGAAGTGGCGGGTATCAAAAATTAGATGGACTGAGTAACAAAATGCTGCTGAATTATCGCGCTTCTCGCAAAATTGCCCAGCCAGTAACGGTAAAAGATATTTTAAACGATCGCTTCGAGCCGAGTTGGGTAAAAGATAAAATTGTTCTAATTGGCGTTACTGCTGAGAGCGTAAAAGACCCTCACAACACACCTTACGGCATAATGCGCGGGCTATACGTTCACGCACACGCGATTAGCGAAATTTTAAGTGCTGTGGAGGATAAGCGCCCTTTGTTGCAGTGGTTACCGTTGTGGGTAGATGCAATTTTGATTGGGATTTGGTCGTTGGTAGGTGCAGGAATCGTTTGGTTTTTGCATTCGTCACCGCTACGTTTTTGGCTAGCAATTAGTATTGCGATCGCTATTTTATATGGGCTTTATTTTGAATTGTTTATCCAAGGCTTTTGGCTACCGCTTGTTCCCTCAGCGTTGGCTTTACTGGTATCTGGAATAGGAATAGTATTTAGCATTACATTGCCAACTCAACAAGGAGAATGAAAATGTTTATCCAGGGAATAAAACTTGCCTTTACAATTACTTTGGCAACTGTGATATCCGCAGATTTCGCGATCGCCAATCTCATCGCTTCAACACCGCCGCCTGCGCCACAAACGGGTACGTCAGGAAGTCCGCAGTCAGGCGGAGCAACCCGTCCTGGCGAATCCAAATGTCCCAATGCAAACACTCGCCCGATCGCCTTCATACCTAAAGTTTTGAAAACTACGCTTGCATCTCCGACTTTTTGGTTTTACATTCCCTATTCACCTAATGATGTTGATTCTTTCAGTTTTGTAATTTTGGACGAACAGGATCGGTATGTTATTTCACCAAAGAGCATCAAATTATCTGGAACGCCAGGATTTATCAGTTTGCGTTTCCCATCTCAAACGTTTGAAATTGACAAAAATTACCGCTGGTATTTATCTATTAACTGCGATTCGCAAAATGAAGAAGATCGCATTTCTTTGCATGGAACTGTGCAGCGAATTGCATCCACTTCCACAGAAAACGTTAACTGGTATCGTCCTCTGGTGGAACTTGCCGAACGTCGCCGCACCAATTCAAGCGATCCAGAACTTAAAGCTGAATGGGATAAATTGATGGAGTCGCTGAATTTCAGTAATATTTCTGCTCAACCGATCGTTCCTTGCTGTTCCCTTGATTAAGTAGCTATTAGTCATTAGACATCTCCAAAAATTATTGTGGGGTAGGCATCCTGCCTGCCCTTTGAGATTATTTTGCAGGATATGTCTATTGGTCATTGGAAATAACTACTAACTTTTCACATCTGACAATTGACTAATGACTATTGCCAATTTCCTACTAAAATATAAGGAGCCCATTGGTATGGAGTAATGCTTGGTCTATCTTTTATAAGCTGTAATTGAGCTTGACGGAGCGCTTCAGTTTTCGGTGTATTTGGATTGGCAATTAATTGTTTGTAAAATTGCACAACTAGATCGGCAGTATAATTATCTTCTGCTCGCCATAAAGAAGCGATGGTACTGCGTGCGCCTGCTCTCACGGCGACGCCAGCCAGTCCTAAAGTAGCTCTTGTATCGCCCTTAGCAGTCTCGCAAGCAGAAAGAATTAGTAATTCGATATTTTGAGATTCCCTTTGGTTTCTAGTTTGAAGCAAATTGTCTAAATCAGTGACTTCAAGGCGTTTACCCCAAGCAACAATATAAGTTCTTTCTGGATTTGAACTGAATTCACCGTGAGTCGCGATATGAACTACAGAAAATGGCTTTGAATTGAGCTGCAACTGCAAATTTATATTCGTAAAATCTCGATCGAGCAGAATTTCAGTCGGTATGTTTTTTTTGACTTCTTCTAATTCAGTTTTTACGTTGGGTAGTGGGAGAAATTTTTGCCCATCAATTAGTTGTTCAGCGCTCACTCCAGCACCCAAAACCTTTAATTTTTTCCGTGCTGTAGGTTGACTTTTTAATAGTTGCAAACCGGGTGCTAAGGCTATAGCGTAATTCTCAATTAAATATTGCTTTCTGTCATAAAGAGCCGCCATTGGAATATTTCGCAATTCCCCATCTAGGACAAATACTAAAGTTTTGACTCCACTTTTTTTCAACTCTAATTCAGCGGGTCGGATTAACCAGTCATAAACTTGTGCGGATAATTCCTTAACTTGGCTTGAGGGATAATACTTTTTGAGTTCTGCAAGCAGTTCTTTGAGAACTTTTTTCACTTCACTGCTATGTATAGAAACCGAGTAGTAATGCAATTCTTCTTGTGGCAGCTTCAGAATAACTGCCAATTTATTTGGTAAAATAATCGGATAAATGGCTGCGGCTGTCACATCATCTCGATCGAGAATTTTGTCTATTTGTTCTGGCTTAGCATCAGCACAGGCATCTCTTAAAAAATTATCTAATTCTGCTAATTGTAAATCTTCGATCGCTTGACGAGCCAGAACTAAATTGGCTTGACTCAGTTCATTTCGATCGGCTTCAGGTTCTAAGAGTAGCTCAACTAACTGTCGATAAATTGGTTCTACTTCATCTCGAAAGTTGAACTGAAGATCGGGATTGAGTGCAGCTAAATCTTTGCGTAAAAATTTCAGATAATCAACCGCTCCACTATAAGCTACAATCGCACGCTTTGGATCGTTTTGCATCTTGAGACTGAGCCTTCCCAATTGCCATTCCAAGCGATAGGCAATCTCGTTTAATAGGTGAGATTTAACAATAACCAGCGCTTTTTCAGCAATTTCTTTAGCATCAGATAATTGCTGGTTAATTTCGTAAATTTCTCCTAAATTTACTAGCGCATAAGATTGCGATCGCGCATCTTTTAATCTTTCAGCTTGTTGCGCCGCGATTGTCAATAACTTTCCGATATATTCCCATTCAGGGGGCTGACTTAGTAATGTGTTTGTTTCTTTTTCTTTCATGCACAGATTGGCGAGCGGAGGTAGCGGAAACGAAAGATTCGATCGCTCTTCTTTCCCCATTTTTTGCAATTTTAGGCAAGTTAAACTCTCAGCCAAATATATCCGAGCGTAAACAGCCTCCAAATTAGCAGGTAATTTTTCAACTTGCTCCTTAATTTCCTGCCACAGTTCATCCAGATTAGAGCCAGGATAATTTTCAATCGAAAGGCTGAACTCATTCAGTTTCGCTCGCAGATCGAGCGAATCCGAACTAGATTTAGCAATCGCCAGAGCGTAATGTTGTAAAGCTTCTTTATAGTAATTTTCACTCTTTTGTTTTTCCTGAAAATTTTGCGCTCTTTTTCCCAGAGCGCGTTTAGTATTGCCCAAACTAAAATGAGACGCACCGATTTCTTCATTAAGCGACAAATAATTAGCGATTTCCAAACTTTGCTCCAACACCTTCTGCGAAGTTTTGAGAGCGCCTACCATTCGCAGAACATCTCCCAAATTCCTCAATGCGATCGCCCTGTGTGGAGTAGCTGGTAAAATAGGGAAAAATTCTTTCACCCGCTCGGACATTCCATCGCGAATTAAATTTTTACATCCGATATTGGAACGTCCCAAAGCTTGCAACAAGGAAGTGCAAGCGCGGCGATAAAAACCGTCTGCTTGCGAATCTCTGGCTGTTTCGATCGAATTGCGACTAATCTTTTCTCGATGGTTTAATTGATTGATATAGGGTACTTTGCCAAAAATAGGCTCCGCGACAATACACAACAATACTGTCACCAAAACAAGCAAAATCATTTGAATATTTTTGTGTATAAATTTTCCCAACTTCATCACACACCTGCACGACAAGCGACTGAATATAAAGAACCGTAAGCCATAGCAGGCAATTTATCTGTGAGAATAATCTCGCCATTCTCACCAACAATCCACCCTTGAGCTTCTACAATTTGCTGAGTTGCAGAATCTGAACTGCTGCGATCGATCTCCACACCTAGATTAAGCGCTTCTCTGGGATTTGGCGGTAGACCACCCCGTCCGACATAAATAAATTCCAACTTTTCCCCAACTAAAGAACAAAGATTTTGTGTAACTTGCGAAGGCGCAAAATCTTGTGGAAGTTCAAGTAATCCTTGCGTGGGGTCAACATCCGGCGTGTTAATTTCCACCACACCATTGAATTGAGGGCCAAGTTCAGAAGTGGCTGTAATATCACTTGTTATTTCTGAAAGGTTTTCCCGGTATGCAGTGCCAAATATTCCTTGCGTATTCACTGTAACTCGACCGCCAAAACCGCGTGCAGCATTAGCAGTAATATCGCTATTTTCTAAAGCTGCTATAGTGTCGGTATTGATGGTGATATTGCCACCTGTAGAAGTATCGGTGTTAGTGGTAATGCTGCTATTTTGGCGCAGTTGAATGTTGTTTGAGGTTAATTCTATATTGCCGAAATCACCACTTCTAGTATCAGTCGTAATCAATGCTCGATCGGCAAGAAAAATCAAAGGTGAATTTACCTCAATATTACCTGCTGCACCAGTTCCAGGAGAGCGAGTCCGAGCCAACAAACTACTCTGAAAAGTATCATTATTGGGGGATATTTTTATTCCGATTAATTCCACAGATTCAGAAGCGTTAACCGTCACACTTCCCCCTGCACCTGTACCCAAAGTAGAAGCTGCTACCTGTGCGCCATCTTGAACAATTAACCGCCTCGCATTAATTATTAAGTTTCCGCCATTTCCAGCTTTTTCCATTGTTCCATTAGTTGTAGCCAATAAACTGCTAGGTGTAAATATTCCTTTTTCCCCTTGAGGTTCTGGTGAGATTCCGCTCAATTCCACTAAATCGGCTTCTGTATTTCCGACCCCACGAACTGTCAAATTTCCTCCTCGTCCTATATCCTCAGTAGAAGTTGATATTTGTCCGCCATCCCGCACGCTCAACTGTCTAGTTTCAATGGTCAAATTGCCAGCATTTCCGGTTGCTTCATCATTTGCTTGTGCAAATATCCCACTGCTATAACCACCGCTACTTCCGCTCAATTGCACTAAGTCCGAAGCACGAATAAACAAATCTCCGGCATTTCCAGATCCAGAAGTAGAAGCTGATATTTCTGCTCCATCCAAAAGTTTCAACTCTCCAGTAATAATTGTCAAATTACCGCTATTTCCAGTACTTCCAGGTTCAGACTGAGTAAGCACGCCGCTAGCAAATAGATCGTCAGCTGAGCTAATAAGTTCCACCGACTGGTCAGCGCGAATGATAATATTTCCCCCTCGACCATCGCCCAAAGTTATAGTTGATACCTGCGCTCCTTCTCGAACAATTAAACGTTGGGTTTCAACGAGCAAATTTCCCCCATTCCCCGTGGCTCCTGGCTTGACTTGAGAAGACAATCCGGTAATCGAGTTATCTTCCGTTTCACTACCGATGAGTTCCACAAAATCCGAGGCGCGGACAGTAACATTCCCCGCATCTCTGGAGCCAAAAGTAAAAGCGGCTACATCTCCCCCATTAACAATCAATCGCCCGGTTTCTACGATCAAATCAGCGGCTTTCCCCTCATCAAAAACCTGACTCAACAAACCGCTGCGAAACAACTTATTATCAGCTGTAATTGTGTTGCCGATCGCTTCTACAGAATCGGAAGCTTTTACAGCCAAAACACCTGCCTGTTCCATTTCCCTGCTAATAGCTAAAATTGCCGAACCATCCCTTAGCAATACTCGCCGTCCTGACAGATAAATTTCACCACCGTTGCCACTAACATATACAGAAGCTGCATTTGATAATTGAATATTCCCATAATCTATATTATTTTCTCCATTTTCAATATTTAGTTTTCCGTTATTACTAACAACTAACAACTGACCGCTGACTACAGACCAAACCTCAATTATACCCCCAGTTACTGTCAGATTACCGCCTTCCAGAGAAAGATCTCCGCCTACAAGTGCCAAGGTATTTCCAGGCTTCACCTTCAGGCCATCGGGTCTATTAGTACTAATAACTGCTTCGTTTTCATCTCTTGTGAGATTATGACCCCCACCTTCAACCCTAATCCCACCTCTTGTGGATACAGGCGTCCCGCCTGTTGTTTCTCCAAATTCACCTGTTGTTGCTCCAAATTGCAAGCCAATGGGTACATTTATTGTTAGTAAAGGTGGAGCTTGGGGATTGGTGGCG
>NZ_JACJUP010000307.1:0-6159 GCF_014748295.1 Planktothrix sp. FACHB-1355
CGCGAGATTTAGGCAAAGATGAAGTATTTGCCCGTCAACCGCTTTACGGCGCTGCTGGCAAGCTTGTCCGGCTGGGTCTCTACCGCTCTATGTACGGTAAAGAGCCAAGCGACGATCGAGATTTGCAAACCGTTCTCGATCGCGTTCTCTTCACCAACACCGTTCCTTACAAACCACCAGGGAACAAAGCTTACTCAGAAGGTGTGAAAAAACGATTTCGTCCTTTTCTAGAACGTTTGCTCGTATTTCACTGGCAAGGAAATCAAATTATCACGTTGGGGAACGAAGCTTTTAAATGGTTTTTTCCCTATGCTGCCAAAGGCGTGGCGGCGGAATTTTTTGAAGGTAGCGATCGCTACACGGCCAGTTTGCAAGTTACCCTCCAAGCAAAAGATAATCAAGGCAATCTGCATCAACGTGTTGTGACGCTGATGCCCCTACCTCACCCTTCTCCGCTCAACCAACAATATTACGCCCAATTTCCCCAAATGCTTCAGCAGCGCCTAGCCGAAATTAGGGATTAGGGCGTCGGGGGAAGAGGGAAGCGGAATTTTGACTTTTGACTTTTGACTTTTAGCTCTCCCGCTCCCCTCTGAAGCTCTCATATATGTGTCATTAGGAACACCGATGGGGATGCTTAAGTCTTGGATATGGGTATACTCAGATTAATAGCTTTACATCTAGCCTCAGTGCTAAATTGTCATCTCCCAAAAGTAATACAGTCTCGCTTTTGGAATTTTTAACAGCTAAGCTGATATAATTACTAGCCCTTATTGCACAAGCAGGTATTTATATGGGTTCAAAAAAATCCGTCCTACATCTGGCAACGCTTTCATTGGCGGTATCTCTGGGATTGGCTATCATCCCTCGCTTCCCAGCCAAAGTACAGGCACAGCAAAGACAAACCTCCGCTCAAAGGATACCTGGCAGTTGGGAGATATCTCAGGCATTTCAGGCTCCAAATAGAGGCGCACCTACTAGCACCGCCGGAGGGGCATCGCGGGGCGAACAATGCCAAAATGATGGGGATACGTCTCTGCGTTTAACTGCATTGATGCCAACCGATAAATTCGGGCTAACAGTAACAGCTAATCCAAAAATCTTCTTTTATATTCCTACAACTTCTGCAAGTACCGCAGAATTTGTTCTCAAGGATGACCGGGATACAGATATTTACAGACAAACTTTTCCTATTACTGGCACACCTGGTATTGTGAGCTTAAGCCCTTTTCAAGGAGCAAATAGACCGTCTTTAGAGAAAGGCAAGAATTATAAATGGTATTTGGTGCTCAGGTGTAATTCTACAGACCAAATTAACGATCCTTTTGTGGAAGGTTGGATGGAACTAACTGACCCCAGTCCAACTTTAGCCCAACAGCTCAAGGAAGCCCCACAAGAGCGCGATCGCCTAGCATTATATGCCAAAAATGGTATTTGGTACGAGGCGCTCAGCACTATAGCCGAACTGCGCCGCACCGATCCCAATAATTCAGCCGTAGCAACTTCCTGGGAAGAACTGTTAAAATCAGTCGGCCTGGAGCAAATCGCCAAAGAGCCTTTGGTCGATTGCTGTAAAGCCGCAACCACAACTGCATCGCCTTAGCGAATAAACTTTAAAATTTGGCGCGTCAACGGCGCGTCAAGGCGCTTCAAAACGTCGAACTTGCGATCGCCCAACACCTAAAAGCAAAATCCCTGAAGTCCTTGCTAGAATTTGATTTCAGGGATTTTGTCTGATGGGCGACCAGGGGCTCGAACCCTGAACCACCGGATTAAGAGTCCGCTGCTCTACCATTGAGCTAGTCGCCCTCCGAATTGCTATCATAACAAATTCAACAATATTTATGCAGGGCTCGCCTAAAATTTTTTAAGTCGGTGAACTGACAAGCTCACTTTTTGAATTTTTTGACCGTGCTAAAGTGTGGGAACGCTTACTCTGAGAGGGTAAGAACTTGCGGGCTTTCATAATTTCGTAGAGATTGACATCCTTCTCCAGCAAACAAGCGTGACCGCTTTCGGGTAGAACCACGATTTCCGCATTGGGTAAGCTTTCCGCTAAGCATTCGGCTTCAGTTACAGAGGGTAGCAGGCGATCGGACGCACCCGCAACAATCAGCACCGGTTGACCGATGCGATGTAACTCGATATTCTCAACATCAAAATCTTTGAGCAGAGATAGTCGCCACACAGCCGTTTTCTGAGGTACCATTTGGACAGCTTCCATGAGGGCTTGACGGTCTTCAGGCGCAATTCTTGCCAAAGCCGCTAAAACCGACAAACCTACCAATGAACCAAACTGATAAAAGCTCTCAGGCACGATCTTAGTCAAAGAGATGCCCAAATATATCCAAGGGCGACGACTTATAGAAGAAGCTGGGTTGACTAAAATCAGGCGTTCAAATAGTTGAGGAGCTCGCAGCGCAACTTTAATTGCCAAGCAACCACCAAACGACTCGCCGCACAAATAAACCGATCGCTGGGGATCTTGCTTTATTTCTGCTTCGATCAGCCCCACAACTTTATCGGCCAGAACATCCCAGTTTGTCAAGTCATTGGCTGGGATCGCCAAACAGCGTATATCGAAGCCAGTTTCCAAACCAGCAGTTTGCGATCGAAACAGTTGACCCGTACCATCCATTCCTGGCAGAAATACAAATAGGGGGCAATCTGGCTTAAGTGGTTTAGGCGTCAAAAAGCAAGGGTGACTTTTTATCTGTAGCATCGTTATACAAATAATTCAATAACAGCCCCGACGGAGCAGTTCGGCAATTTCAGTTTGACAGTAATGCGTAATCTCAGCAACGACTGCTTTTGCCTGTTTGCCTTGATAGTATTCCCGTTGGGAAGCGCTTATCCAAGAAGGATGACCGATGAGAACGTTAACTCGGCGATATACTACCAAAGGATGCCAACCCGGTTGAGCGAATAACGGTTCTGAAGGGTCAAATAAGCTCAGTAGCTTGAGAGGAACGGCTGAACTTACCGATTCCTCAATCGAAGCGATCGTCACTGGCAATATTACCAAATCCGGCACCGCAGCTCGCAAAGCCAAATGTGCGAATCCCCTTTGAAACTTCCCTAATTTATCCGGCGGGCTAAACTTGACCATAGGTTGCGCCCCTTCCGGAAACACTCCCACTACCTGCTGAGTTTGTAAAAGCTCGATCGCCCGATCGAAGAAATGCTGCTGTCTGAGTCCGGATTCTTTTAAGGGAAAGCACCCTAAGCTTGTCACAATTTCCCGCATCACCGGTACTTCCCCCATGTAATGATGACAAGCAAAACGAATTGTACGCCCCACAGATGCCATCAGCACCGGTGCATCCATAAAGCTGCGATGATTGCTCACCAGCAGCATCGGTCCGGTTCGAGGAATACGATCCTCATGGTGGAGAAACAGCCGCGTACCAGTAGCAGCAAGGAACGACTGCGAAATCTTCAGTGGACTCTCGGAATACATGGAGAAAGCAACATCAATGGCAATACGGAAGACATTCTTCTTAATAATTGTTAACTTTAATGTAATAGCAGCGACAAATATCCCAGGGTAGAGACGCCTCTACCTCGATCGTGTAAGCAGGTTTTATATTGAATAGCGGTGAAAAAATGAATTTTAACCGCAATATCGCGGTATTAAGTTTTTTAATAACTTATATAAAATAAATAAATAAAATGAGGTATTCAAACCCCTCATGTATGATTAGAAACAGTTTTAGAGAATTACTTTGTGTCATTCCATGAATTCTATCGATAAAAATAAAAACACATTTGCTGTTACAACACCGCTGTACTACGTAAACGACTTACCTCACATAGGAAGTGCTTATACTACGATCGCCGCAGATGCGATCGCTCGGTTTCAAAGGCTACGCGGAAAATCCGTGTTGCTGATTACAGGAACTGACGAACACGGGCAGAAAATTGAACGTACAGCAGAAAGTCGGGGGAAATCGCCTAAAGAACACTGTGACGAAATTGCCGTTGGCTTTCAAGCACTTTGGCAACAGCTCGATATTCAGTACGATCGGTTCAGCCGTACCACAGCCCCAAAACACGAAGCTATTGTCAAACAATTTTTTCAGGACGTCTGGGACAAAGGCGATATCTACCAGAGCCAACAAAAAGGTTGGTACTGCGTTTCCTGCGAAGAATTTAAAGAAGAACGCGAACTCCTGGAAGGAAGGCGTTGTGCCTTGCACCCAAACAAAGAGGTAGAATGGCGAGACGAGCAGAACTATTTCTTCCGGCTCTCCAAGTACCAAAGCCAACTCGAAGCCCTGTATCAAGAAAGACCCGATTTTATTCAGCCACAAAGCCGCCGTAACGAAGTTCTCAACTTTGTCAACCAAGGACTGCAAGACTTCTCGATTTCGCGAGTAAACGTGCAGTGGGGCTTCCCGGTGCCAGTTGACCCCAGCCAAACAATATACGTTTGGTTTGATGCTCTGCTCGGTTATGTTACCGCTCTACTCGATCCGGATAGCGAACCTACCTTAGAGAATGCCTTATCAAAATGGTGGCCGATCGACTTACATTTGATTGGCAAAGATATTTTACGCTTCCACGCCGTTTATTGGCCTGCCATGTTGCTATCAGCCGGTCTGCCAATTCCATACCGAGTGTTTGGGCATGGTTTTATTACCGTAGACGGACAAAAAATGAGTAAAACGCTTGGTAATACGATCGATCCCGTTGCCTTAGTCAAGCGCTACGGTACAGATGCTGTGCGCTACTACTTTATGAAAGAAATTGAATTTGGGCGGGATGGCGATTTTAACGAAAAAGAAAGATTTATTCCCATACTCAATGCCGACCTGGCAAACGACTTGGGCAACTTGCTCAATCGCACGCTGAACATGGCACGTAAGTACTGGGGTGGCAAAGTACCGAATATCAGCGGTCAAGATATCCCCGCAGATAATACCCTCAAAGTTATTGGCAGCGACTTGGGAGAAAGAGTCGCCCAAGCCTACGAAGCCCTCGCTTTCACCCAAGCAACTGAAGCGATTCTTACATTGATTCGCGCCGGCAACAAATACATTGACGAACAGGCTCCTTGGACACTGTACAAGCAGGGAAAACAGGTACTTGTAGAACAAGTACTGTACGCTGTTTTAGAATCAGTACGATTGGCTGCCTATCTCTTGTCACCGATTATCCCCAATATCAGCAACGAAATTTATCGGCAATTGGGCTTTGATACGAACTTTAATGACAAAACACAAATTAATGTTTCAGCACCTTTCAACATCCATGCTAATTGGGGAACACTACCTAGTAGTCAGACTTTAGGCGAACCCCGACCCGTCTTTCAGAAACTGGAGTTACTGGAAACCGGTTCGTCAGAAGACAAATAAGCTATTAGGGATGCTAAAAATATTAAAAGATAGCATCAATTTTGATTTGATAACAAAAGAGGCATAACAACCATGTTGAATAATTTGGAAAGAGATTCGCTATTCACGCCAGAACAAGTTCTAGAAAATCGCGGTCGCGTTGCTATTTTTATTGATGGCTCGAATTTGTTTTATGCAGCCCTGCAACTGGGAATTGAAATCGACTACACCAAATTGCTTTGTCGATTAACTGCTGGCTCTCGACTGCTGCGATCGTTCTTTTATACTGGAGTCGATCGCACTAACGAAAAGCAGCAGGGTTTTCTACTGTGGATGCGCCGCAACGGCTACCGAGTAATTGCCAAAGACCTCGTACAATTGCCGGATGGTTCTAAAAAAGCTAACCTCGATGTGGAAATAGCTGTAGATATGATGGCCTTAGTCGGTTCCTACGACACAGCTGTTTTGGTAAGCGGAGATGGCGATCTGGCATACGCAGTCGATGCAGTTAGTTATCGGGGCGTTCGGGTAGAAGTAGTGAGTCTCCGTTCCATGACCAGCGACAGTTTGATCAATGTGGCAGACCGTTATATCGACCTGGAAAATATCAAGGAAGATATCCAAAAAACTCCACGACAAGGCTATACATACCGTCCGTTTTCTGGTATAGGTTTGCTGGACGATCCCAAAGATGACGAATAAGCGAATAATTAAAAATTAAAAGCTGCTTTCTGGATTTTTAATTTTTAATTGTTAAGGGGGCAAATTTGAATAAAAATAATCGTGGCAAAATTGTCCCGCTCAAACTCGTTTTTTTGCTGCC
>NZ_JACJUP010000308.1:0-6217 GCF_014748295.1 Planktothrix sp. FACHB-1355
GGAGTGGGAGAGCGGGGGAGTGTTTCCCAGGCAAGAGTCCCCGATTCAGAGTCGATCGGGACTATTTTTGTAGCGATCGCGGAAGGTAGGGAAGGAACAGTTCAAGCCAGAAGGGTGCTATTAGGCGATCGCGCGAATGGAAAAGTGGAAATTTTATCGGGGTTAAAGCCAGGAGAGAGGTTTGTTGTCCGTAGTGGCAAACCCTTAAAAGATGGCGAGAAAGTAGTTTTGAGCATTCTATCGGAAAAGTAGAGCGATCGTTAGTGCCCCTTTAGTAGCTCATGACAAGTGACAAACAACCAAGGCTAATAACTAATGATTAACCACAAAGAGCAATTTAGCCTCAGCGCGATCGCGATCCGCCGCCACATCGGCACCCTTATGCTCACCCTCACCGTCATAGTGCTGGGTATCTTCTTTCTCACTCAAATCCAAGTAGATTTATTACCTTCGATCACCTATCCCCGCATTGGCGTGCGCGTCAACGCCCCCGGAGTTTCGCCAGATGTGGCAGTTGATGAAATTACCAAACCTTTAGAAGAAGCACTCAGCGCGACAGAAGGAGTCGTCCAAGTTTATTCGCAAACTCGCGAGGGACAGGTAAGTTTAGATTTATTCTTTGAACCTGGGGGAGATATCGACCAAGCGTTGAATGATGCTACCGCTACCTTTAACCGCGCACGAAGTCAACTTCCCGATGTGATTGAGGAACCGCGTTTATTTAAAATAGACCCTTCCCAATTGCCAGTTTACGAAATCGCCCTGCAATCTCCCTCTATGCCAGATGTGGATTTGCGTGTGTTTGCTGATGAGGAATTGTCCCGCGAACTCGGCGTTGTACCCGGTGTCGCCGGAGTCGATGTTTCCGGTGGCGTGCGGGAAGAAGTGCGAGTGCAAATTGACCTCCGTCGCTTGCAGGCGCAAGGTGTTAGTTTAACCGATGTATTAAACGCTCTCAGAGACCGCAATCAAGACATTTCTGGGGGACGATTGCGGGGGGAAGATTCAGAACCGTTGACCCGCACTGTCGGACGCTTTCAAGATGTAGGCGAAATTCTCGATCTCTCTTTTGATGTTAATTCTTCCCCAACACCAGGTTTACCGAATCATCGCGTTTACCTGCGAGAATTTGCGGAAGTAATTGATGGCACAGAAGAGCAACGGGTGTTTGTCTCCCTCAACGGACAACCGGCGGTTAAATTGAGCGTTCAAAAGCAGCCGGATGCCAATACCATCACCGTAGTAGAAGGCGTCAAAAAACGCATAGAACAATTGAAACAATCGGGTGTAATTCCATCGGATATGGTTTTGACAGCTACTTCAGATGAATCCCGGTTTATTCGCAATTCTCTTAATGATGTAATTAATTCAGGGGTTTCAGGAGCTTTACTAGCAGCAGTGGCAGTGCTATTGTTTTTGGGCTCGCTGCGACAAACTTTCATCATTTCGCTGACAATTCCCCTTTGTACTTTGACTGCTGTGATTTTGATGAAGTTTTTCGGGTTTTCCCTGAATGTTTTCAGTTTGGCAGGTCTAACTTTAGGAATCGGTCAGGCGATCGACACCAGTGTAGTCATTTTGGAAAACATTGCCGAAAAAACTGGCACGATTCCAGGGAAAGATAAACAGGAGACTGAGGAAGAATCTTTTGCTGATGGAAGTTACTATCCTCAATCGCGTTTGGAGTGGACGATCGATCGGTCTATTCAGAGCGGTCACGAAGTAGAATCGGCCATGATTGCTTCTACTGGCGCTAACTTGGTGTCTGTAGCACCGTTTGTGCTGATTGGCGGTTTCTTTTCATTACTATTTAATGAGTTAATTCTGACTATATGTTTTGCAGTTGGCGCTTCCTTGTTGGTGGCGCTGACAATTGTGCCAATGCTAACTTCGCGCTTGCTGGCGATCGAATGGTCGAGTCGCATCGGCTCGTTTTTGCCAATTCGGGTATTTAACGCGATGTTTGAGGCGGCGACTGGCAGCTATCGACGAACTTTAGCGGCGGTATTGCGTTTTCGGTTTTTGGCAATTGCGATCGCTTTCTTAATCTTGGGCGGTAGCAGTTTGTGGATGGTCGGTCAAATTCCCCAAGAAATTCTACCCCGCATCAACACCGGACAAGCAAACTTGATTGCCCAGTTTCCTCCCGGCACCAGCGTGGAAACTAACCGTAAAGTAATGGCGATCGTTGATGAAGTTATACTCAAACAGCCAGAAGTAGAATCGATTTTCACCACTGCGGGCGGTTTTCTTTTCGGTAGCAACACGACTGCCAACTCCTTGCGTGCTTCCAGCACTATTAACCTCAAGCAGGGTACTCCAGTGCAAGCTTTTGTGCAACGAGTTTCTCAGGAATTGGAAAAACTGAACTTAGCTGGGATTCGTCTGCGTCTCAATCCGGGTCAAGTGCGCGGTATTATCCTCACCAACTCGCCTGTGCGGGGGGCAGAAGTTGATGTTATCCTGCAAGGCAGCAACGAGCAAAGCTTGCAACAGGCGGGAAGGCAGGTCTTAGCAGCGCTGGATGAGAACGTGACCGCAGCAAGTTTCCGACCCGATGCCGATGCCAGACAACCGGAAGTGCAGATTCGGCCTGATTGGGTACGGGTTGCCGAATTGAACTTGACAACAAATGACATTGGTGATACCGTTCAAACCGCGATTCAAGGTACTGTGCCAACGCAGCTGCAAAGAGGCAATCGTTTGGTGGATGTCCGCGTGCAACTCGATCGAGAATCCGTACAGCAGGCTTCTCAATTAGAGCAAATACCTCTATTTGCAAACGACAATCGCCTAGTCCGTTTGGGCGATGTCGCTAAAATTACAGAAGGGCAAGCTCCGGGAGAAATTCAACGCATTAACCAACGACAGGTTTTCCTGATTGCCGGTTCTCTTACACAGGGAGCAAGCCTTTCGGACGCAATAGCGCAGGTTAACCGGGTGTTAGGAGAGTTGGATCTGCCAGAAGGTGTGAGCGTACTACCCAGTTCTGCTGCTCAGACGAATCAACAGCTGCAAGATGCGCTGAAATTATTGGGAGGATTATCGGCTTTTTTGGTATTCGTAGTGATGGCGGTGCAATATAACTCCATCATCGACCCTCTGGTGATTATTCTGACTATACCCCTAGCATTGGCGGGAGGAATTTTCGGACTTTACATTACTCAAACGGCGATCGGTGCTACTGTCCTAGTCGGTGCTGTACTGCTCGTCGGTATTGTGGTCAATATCGGTATCATCATGGTGGAACTAGCCAACCAAATCCGGGAACGGGATGGGGTCGATCGCAAAACTGCTATGCTCAAAGCCGCACCCCAACGCCTGCGACCGATTATGATGACTGCCATTACTACAGTTTTGGGTTTATTTCCCCTAGCGCTGGGAATTGGGGAAGGATCGGAATTCTTGCAACCGTTGGGTATTGTGGTGTTTTCCGGGATGTCGATCTCAACATTGCTGACATTGTTTATTATCCCTTGCTTCTACTCCCTGATCCAGGATTTGGAGCGAGTTAAGAAGTTGTTCAGTTGAGCGTGGCCAGCGGTTCTCTTTCCATCCAGTCAAATACGCGATCGAGTTGTTCCAATGTCACCAATCCATATTGCCAAAGCACCATCGGTAACAAACTTGGGTCTTGTTCGCCCTTCGCTTGAGCCAATGATATCCAATCTGGAGGAATCGCTAACTCATCCTCTAGGAAGTTCACCAAACGAGATTGCATTGTAGATTTCTTAAACATTTTTTTGTTAACCGCAAAACAATACACTATTTTTGTAAATTTTTGCAACTTTTTCTCATAATTATTTAGAGGCACAACTGGAGTGCAATTCCCAGTTCAGATCTCTTGTTTCTGCCGAAAAATTGGACGGGATTATGAATATCATTTCACCTTTTGGTGACGATATTCCTGACTTCTCCTTGGAAGTGGAGAATTTCGGATGAATAAGCGGGTCTTATATCTTAGCAAAGCAGAACTCATATGACAAACTCTGCGTTTTGTTAATTTACCTTAAAATTAAGGTTACAATAATTTACATAAATTAACAATACCGAAACCACAAGGCCACGCACGCAAGATGGATGCTGATGAACTTTATCGGCGATATGTAGCGGGAGAGAGAGACTTTCGCTTTGTCAACCTACAGGGAGCAAACCTGAGTAACAGCAAGCTGAGCGAAGCAAATTTCTGGAGAGCAAACCTAGTTGGCGCTAACTTGAGTAATAGCAACCTGCGGGGAGCTAAGCTGAGTGAGGCAGACCTAACGGGGGCAACCCTGTGGAGAGCAGACTTAACTGGGACAGACCTGCATGGGGCCATCCTAAATGGTGCGATCGCCATCAGGGCAAACTTGGCCAAAGTAGATTTGAGCCAAGCATTGCTAGTCAGGACAGATTTGCGGTTAGCTAACTTAACTGGAGCCAGTTTAATCAAAAGTAACTTAACTGGAACCGATCTACGTTATGCAGGTTTGACTGAGGCAGACTTGCGCGATGCCAATTTGAGATTTGCAGATTTGACTGGCGCAGACTTGCGCGATGCCTATTTAAGATTTGCAGATTTGACTGGCGCAAATTTGGATCGGGTAAACCTGACTGGTGCAGATTTATACGAGGCGAAGCTGCATAGGACATTTTTGCCTAATGAAATGACGCTCCGCACCATTTAAATCGAAATAGAATTGGCAAAGTCAGACTGTTTTTTATCTTTTTCAAGGGATTTTTTACTCAGGTTTCAGATTCTTACGTACTGGGAAACTTATATTTATGGGTGCAACAATAGATCTTCTACCTTTGACTGAGGATAAGCAAATACTTTGCTGCTACGTTAATGCCACTAGCCAGATTCAAATCGCTCGCATTGCCGATATTTGCGATCGCTACTTTGAACGTGTGGTTTTTCCAGGTCAGCGTCTGTTGTTTAAAGCGCTGCCGGACTCTCAATTAGAAATTTATACATCTCTGATGGCAACTGCAATTCTATCTGAGAAGATAGTCTGCGCTAACCTGCGCGTCAATGAATAAATTCCCTCTTTCATAGCTCATCGTTAAAAGGAACGAGCCAAGTAGTTTTAAGGCTTTGAACTGTTTCAAGATAACGGCGAGACTGTGACTTTGGGCTGAACTATTTATCGATGTAAATAAAGTAACATTTTTATCTAACATCATAGCTGAATTTATTTGAGATTGGGTTTGAGAAAAATTTGGTTTATCAACTTTTTTTAAGGCAAAAGTATGGGGAGGTAATAACGCATTTAACTTGCAGATAATCTTAATAGATCGAAGAGAAGGCAATGAACTTAACGATCGATTTGCCTGAGATTGCCCGATCGCGAATAAAGTAGATTCATAACGATTGCGGGTGACGTTTCTATTCAGTATCTGCGGGTCAGGGTCAGCAAACATGGAAAAAACAGCAAATTTAACAGTCGCCATTTCTATTCTGTCGGTATCATTCTGTACGAACTATTGACCGAACAGTTGCCATGTGAATCAAAAGATCCGCTCGAATTGGTACATTGTCTTAAGTATCGATGTTCCTGTTTATCTATGTTTTCCCCAACTTTTACCTTTAACAATTTGCCAGGAAGTCGTTTTATCGCTATAGCATAATTTTAGTTACTTGTAGGTTGGTTTGAGCAATAGCGAAACCCAACATTTTTGAAGCTTTCTTAGCTTCACCTCAACCCAATATCAAGCTCTTTCGGGTTGACGAGCGAAAATGTTCATTGATGTTAAAAATAATCAACGCAATGGTGGTTTACGGCAAGGTCAACTAATTATTAGTTTTTGCCCTAAAGTTATTACCCATGCCGTCCCCCACCCTACGATTAGATAAATTTAAATCACCGCAATGCAATCAATTTCTACTAAAACATCTTTCGGCAAACGGGATACTTCAACCGTAGCGCGAGCAGGTGCTGTAGCTTCATCAAAATATTTAGCATAAACCGCATTCATGGCAGCAAAATCATTCATATTTGCCAGATAAACCGTAGTTTTTACCACATTTGACCAATTAGCGTCCGCAGCAGTTAAAATTGCTTCAAGATTAGCCATCACCTGTTCCGTCTGTTTGGCAACATCATCGGTGTGGACAACATTACCGACTTTGGGGTCAATCGCAATTTGTCCGGCGACAAATATCATTTGACCGCTAGCGACAATAGCTTGATTGTAAGGGCCAACTGGTGTCGGTGCTTGTTCTGTGCGAATAATT
>NZ_JACJUP010000309.1:0-6174 GCF_014748295.1 Planktothrix sp. FACHB-1355
AGATTATGAAGGAGCGATCGAAAATTACGATCGCGCAATTGAAATAGATTCCAACTATGTCGAGGCTTATGAAAAACGAGCGTCAGCTCGCAACTTTATCAAGGATTACCAAGGCGCAATTGATGATTACACCCAGGTGCTTAGGATCGCTCCCAATTATATAGATATTTATGAAAAACGGGCGGATGTTTGGGAAAATATGGAAAACTACCAAGCAGCTAATGATGATTATAATAGTTTAATTATTGCCAAACCTTACGATACTAATAGCTATCAAAAACGCGCTCGCGTTCGCAGAAAAATAGAAAATTATCAAGGCGCTATTGAGGATTATAACCGCTGGCTTACGCTCGAACCAAATTCGATTGATGCTCATTACGAACGCGCTTATACCCGCGAAAAAATGGGGGATTATCAGGGAGCGATTGAGGATTATAAATTGTTACTTCGCATCAATCCCGATTATTCATTAGCTGCTTCGCGCATATTTTTAGTTCGCATCAACGATATGGAAGATTATCGGGGAGCAATTGCAGATTACACTGAGTTGATTAGTCTAAGACCGAATTTTGCCGAACATTATTACATCCGAGGTTGTTTGCAGCAACTTCTGGGAAATTATCAAGAAGCGCTAGCAGATTACGATCGGGGATTAAGTTTAAAGGCGGACTTTTCGTTATACTCCAGTCGGGGTGTAGTTTACTATAGATTGGGGAATTACGATTTGGCAATGAGCGATTTTGAGCGAGCGATCGAGTTGTCTCCCAATTTGGCAGAAGCTTACGTAAATCGAGGTGCAGTTCGCTATGCAATCGGAAATTACCAAGCAGCAATTGCCGATTTCGATCGCGCTTTAATTTTGAATGCAAACTTGGCAACAGCTTATTCTAGCAGAGGTGCAACTCGCTATATTCTGGATGAATACCAAAGTGCGATCGTCGATTTTAATGGTGCGATCGAACTCAATCCGGAGTTTGCCGAAGCTTACTCCAATCGCGGTGTAGTTCGCTACAAAATGGGAGAATATGAAGCAGCGATCGCAGATCTTCACAACGCTGTAAATCTCAATCCTAACTTCGTAGAAGCTTACTTTAACAAAGCCGTTGTTCGCGCTCAAATTGGAGATAATTTAGGAGCCAATGAAGATTTACAAAAAGCCAGACAACTTTGTTTGGAAAATACGAATATAGCTGTCAACCAAAAAATCATCGACTTGATTATAAAGTTGGAACATTAGTCACCAGATTTTGGATTTTGGATTTTGGATTTGCTCCACAATGAGCGAGCCGAGCTTGAAATTAGGAAAATTTTTTTGATGATGAACTATATACTAAATTTCTGTATCTAAATTTACAAAATACCTGGAATGTGGGAAAAAAATTTTGTGCGGATGCAGCCGTCACACTTTCACCGCAAATGCAAAAACAAAATAGAGATCGATCGGATTCTGCATAACCAAAGCAAATTTGTAGCTAAATTTACAAAATACTATAGTGACTGTTTATAAGACTGATAAGGAGAACTAAAACATGGGCGTTTTAGAAATTCATGATAGCCA
This sequence comes from Planktothrix sp. FACHB-1355, assembly GCF_014748295.1. Classification (NCBI taxonomy): domain Bacteria; kingdom Bacillati; phylum Cyanobacteriota; class Cyanophyceae; order Oscillatoriales; family Microcoleaceae; genus Planktothrix; species Planktothrix sp. FACHB-1355. Next base: position 1,559 of record NZ_JACJUP010000309.1, read on the forward strand.
AAAAGAATCTCATAGTTATCGGCAACGGCATGGTAGGTCACAAGTTCTTAGAACTAGCGATCGCTTCATGTGCGACCCAGAAATGGAACTTAATAACCTTCTGCGAAGAACCTCGTGTTGCTTACGATCGCGTTAATCTCAGCAGCTTCTTTTCTGGCAAAACTGCCGCAGATTTATCTCTAGTCGAACCTGGATTATATCAAGAAAACGGTATTCAAATCCATATCGGCGATAAAGCAGTTGCCATTAACAGGGAAGAAAAAACCGTCACCTCTGCCAATGGGGTAACACTTCCCTACGACAAAATTGTCTTGGCAACAGGTTCCTATCCCTTCGTACCGCCGATTAAAGGAAATAAGGCTACAGGAACTTTCGTTTATCGGACAATAGAAGACCTTGAAGCGATGTCCGCCTACGCCAAAAACTGCAAAGTAGGCGTAGTTGTAGGCGGAGGATTATTAGGATTAGAAGCAGCCAACGCACTCCAAAACCTGGGATTAAAAACCCACATCGTTGAATTTGCACCTCGCCTCATGCCAGTGCAAATAGATGATATCGGTGGTGCTATCCTTCGCAATAAAATAGAAGAACTGGGAATATCCGTTCATACCAATAAATCGACAACGCAAATCGTCAGCGAAAACGGTAAACTCGTCAAAATGCTATTCGCTGATGGCACCGAATTAGAAACAGACACGATCGTTTTCTCCGCCGGCATTCGTCCCCGTGACGAACTCGCCAGACAATGCGGATTGACAATCGGAGAAAGAGGCGGAATAATCATCAACGATTATTGCCAAACTTCAGATCCAGATATTTACGCTATTGGAGAATGCGCTCTTCATCAGAATCGCATCTACGGCTTAGTAGCACCTGGCTACACAATGGCAGGAGTCGTAGCAGATATTTTCAACAATATCGCGACCAGCAAATTTACTGGCGCGGATATGTCCACCAAACTGAAATTACTGGGAGTGGACGTAGCCAGCTTCGGAGATGCTTTTGCCAGAACACCCGATGCTAAAGAAATTGCGATCGCCGATAACGTTCGAGGTATCTACAAAAAACTGGTACTCAATGAAGATGGCACTCGTTTGTTAGGCGGAATTCTCATCGGCGATGCTTCTGCTTACGGTACTCTGCTGCAATTTGTGCAAAACGGCATAACTTTGCCACCCCATCCCGAAGATTTGCTAATGCCACCACGAGAAGGTAAATCAACAGTCGCCGCGATGGGAGTAGAAAGTTTGCCGGATACAGCCCAAATTTGCTCGTGCAATAATGTCAGCAAAGCACAAATTTGTACTGCTATTCGCGAAAACAAACTCACCGATATCGGCAGCGTCAAAAAATGCACCAAAGCGGGAACAGGTTGCGGCGGTTGTGTACCGTTGGTAACGGATATCCTCAAGTCGGAGATGAAGAAAGCCGGATTGGTGGTGAAGAATCATCTCTGCGAACACTTCCCCTATTCCCGTCAAGAACTCTATCATTTGTTGCGATTCCACCAAATCAAGACATTTGATGAGTTACTCCAACATCACGGTAAGGGATTGGGTTGCGAAATTTGCAAACCTGCCGTCGCTTCCATGCTTGCTTCTACTTGGAACGATCATGTTTTGACTCCCACTCACGTCAGTTTGCAAGATACCAATGATTACTATCTGGCAAACATTCAGCGGGATGGTACATACTCGGTAGTTCCCAGAGTACCGGGGGGCGAAATTACGCCAGAAAAACTGATTGCTTTGGGAGAAGTTGCCAAGGAGTTCAATCTTTACACTAAAATTACTGGCGGACAGCGCATCGATTTGTTTGGTGCGCGTGTGGATCAATTACCGTTAATTTGGCAGAAATTAGTAGATGCGGGATTTGAATCCGGACACGCTTATGGCAAGGCGTTGCGAACAGTAAAATCTTGTGTGGGTAGTACTTGGTGTCGTTTTGGCGTGCAAGATTCTGTTGGTTTGGCAGTAGAATTAGAACTGCGCTATCGCGGTTTGAGATCTCCTCACAAACTAAAATCTGCTGTTTCTGGTTGCACCCGCGAATGTGCGGAAGCTCAAAGTAAAGACTTTGGGATAATTGCTACAGAAAAAGGTTGGAATTTGTACGTCTGCGGTAACGGTGGTATGAAGCCGCAACACGCGCAATTACTAGCAGCAGATATTGACAAAGAAACGCTGATTAAGTACATCGATCGCTTCTTAGTTTTCTACATCCGCACTGCTGACAGATTGGAACGCACTGCTACTTGGTTTAACAAACTGGAAGGTGGCATCGAATATTTGAAACAGGTAATTATCGAAGATTCTCTCGGCATTGGTGCTGAGTTAGAAGCACAAATGGAATACCTTGTCAAGACCTACCAGTGCGAATGGAAAGCGACTATTGAAGACCCGGAAAAACTTCAGCGCTTCCGTCACTTTGTCAATTCCGACGAACCAGACCCCAGTCTGGCTTATGTCGAAGAACGGGGTCAAAAACGTCCGGCGAAGGAACACGAGAAAGCCTTGGTTTAATGTATTAGGGTAAGCGTCGTGTCACCGAATCAACACCGATGAAACTATACTACATTACCCTCAACACCTCAGACGAAGCGCGTCAGATCAGTCAGGCATTGCTTCAGCAACAGTTAGCTGTCTGTACGAATTGGTTTCCCATCACTTGTGCTTATCGTTGGGAAGGCAAAATCGTCGAAGAACCAGAAACAGTGCTGATTGTTAAAACTCAATCCGGCTATCGAGAAGCGATCGAAGAGGTAATCCGCCAGCACATCAGCTATACCAATTTAATCGCTGAAATCTCTCCTGAGTCAATCAATGAAGGCTTTTTCAATTGGTTGAACGCAGAAGTACTGCTGAAATAAGCAACAGCTATCCAAATCTAATATCGGTTGGGAAACTGATGACCATTTATCTCGATTCCGCAATTATTTCAGAAGCCCAAACCGCTAAAGAGTTGGGCTGGGTAAAAGGAATTACCACTAACCCAACTCTTTTATCCAAAACCGATTTACCAGTTGAAACGACACTCAAGGAACTAGCTAAATTAACGAATGGCCCAGTTTTTTACCAGCTAATATCGTCGGAACTGGATGAAATGGTTAAGGAAGGTCGCAAGGCTTTTGAGATTATCGGTTATCAAACGGTGCTGAAAATTCCGGCTACAATAGTTGGCTTTCAAGCTGTTACTCGCCTCTCTCCGGAAATAAACTGTTCGGTGACAGCAATTTACAGTCCGGCACAAGCGGCTGTGGCAAAAGAGGCGGGAGCAAAATATGCGATCGCCTACGTTAACCGCGCTACCAAACTACTAGGTGATGGCATTGCGTTAGTGCGAGAAATGGCAAGCGTTTTGGCAAACAGCAGCACGGAAATTCTCGCCGCCAGCATCAAATCGCCAGAAGAAGCCGCCGCATCTCTACAAGCAGGGGCGCATCATCTCACGCTTCCCTTGAGTATGTTGCAGGCAATGGCAACCGATCGACTTTCACTGCAAACTGTTGAGGATTTCAACAAAAACGGACGCGGCATTAGTTATTAATTATTGCCGTTGTACAACTGACAACTAACAATTAACAAACGAGGAGAAATAAAATGGTTCAAGCATTACCAGTTCGCGATACAATGACAACATGGGTAAATATCTGCCCTCTTTCTGCGATCGCACCGAATACTGGCGTTTGCGCCTTAGTAGCAGGCGAACAAATAGCTGTTTTTCGACTTGGATACGGAACCGATCTTTACGGGATCGGTAACTACGATCCGTTTAGCAAAACTTATGTTTTATCGCGGGGAATAATCGGCGATCGCAACGGCATTCCCAAAGTTGCTTCCCCAATTTACAAACAAAACTTCAACTTGCAAACAGGACAGTGTTTCGATGACGAAAACGTCAAATTACCAACTTATCAAGTCAGGGTCATCGAAGGACGAGTGCAGGTAGCCATTAATAAAGGGTTTTCCAGTCATTAGGCAATTGCCCCTAACAGCGTTCATCCAAACACACACACAATCCCCTTTTTGCCAACCCACGTATCGATTGCGGTTGGCAATTTTATATTTTAGGTATAAAAAAGATAGTATAAATGAATAAGTTTTTACACTGTTTCCAGGGAATTCAGTTATGTCAGAACCGTTTTCTACTCAAGTGAGCGATCGCATCTGCTCCCATATGAACGAAGATCGTGGAGATGCCCTACTTATCTACGCCCAAACTTTTGGCAGTTTAACTCATGCGACATCAGCACAGATGCTTTCTATCGATCCTGAAGGCATGAATTTATCCGTACAAGTCAATAATGCTACCTTACCAGTTCGCATTCAATTTGACCACGTTCTCAAAAATTCCGAAGACGCTCACGACACTCTCATTGCAATGGTGGGACAGGGGAGATCGCAGGGTTGAAAGGATGGTGCAGGTGGTGGGTGGTGCGATCGCAAAATGACAACACATTAACTAGCTTATTTCCAAAAAGTAGACAGCCGTAAAACTAGCCAGATTTGCCCCAGTTGTGATGTTGAGACAGGCAAGAAAGAACTTTCAGAACGTACTCACGTTTGTTCAAATTGTGGCTGTACAACTGATAGAGATGTTGCAGCCGCTAGATCGGA
>NZ_JACJUP010000031.1:0-15916 GCF_014748295.1 Planktothrix sp. FACHB-1355
GTTGTGCTGGTGGCCACCTTGAAATTCAGCGATAACACCTGGCAATATGGTTTTCTCAAAATGCGATCGCGCACCCACACGTACATTTCAAAAATCACCTGGTAGCCGATGCCACCAAAAATAATCAATCCCGGTACAACCAAATTTAATAACACCGATGATTGATAACCAATCAAGTTATCTCTGAATAAACTAAACCCCGCATTATTCCAAGAGTTAATACTATGAAAAATTGACAACCACAGCCCATAATTCCAACCGTGGTCAGGCACAAACACAAACATCAGCAGGAAAATTCCCGTAATTTCAAAAATCATTGTAGTGCCAATGACCGATCGAATTACTTGAGCGCTATCCTGTATACCGGGACGATCCAAAGCTTGCTGAATAGCCATTTTCTGCCTGAGATCGAACCTGCGGCCCACAAGCAAGATCAGGAAAGTGGTTGTGGTCATGTAGCCCAGTCCGCCAATTTGAACCAGGGCAACAATAAAAAATTGACCCCAAAAAGAAAAATATGTACCTGGGTCTACAACGGATAAACCGGTAACGCAAACGGCAGAGGTCGATGTAAAGAGGGCCACCAGCGGATTATTCCAGCTTCCGCTACTGGTGGAGAAAGGCATCATCAGCAGAAGAGTTCCTACGGCAATAACGGTGAAGAATCCCAGGCAAATGGTTCTTGATATGGTCATAGACAATAGTGATTTAATAATCTTTTTTGAAGCTTACTCCTAAAGGAGTACTTTCTCGATCGGAAAAATTTCTCTTTGGTTTGTAAGTCATAGACTGGAAAAAGAAGCGTGTACTGCGGAGCGATCGTCTGCTAGGCTAATTCCGGTCTGTACAAACACACAGCAATCCATGACTTCAACTCTTTATCGGCAAATTCAGCAATTCTACGATTCGTCCTCCAGTCTGTGGGAACAGATTTGGGGAGAACATATGCACCACGGCTACTATGGGCCAAATGGCGACCTCAAAAAAGACCGCCGTCAGGCGCAAATTGACCTGATCGAAGAACTGCTCAGCTGGGCAGGAGTGCAACAGGCCGATCGTATCCTCGATGTAGGTTGCGGAATTGGTGGCAGCACTCTTTACCTTGCAGAAAAGTTTAACGCATCTGCCTGGGGAATTACACTCAGCCCTGTACAAGCTGCTAGGGCGAAAGAACGAGCCTTAGCAGCTGGACTGAGCGCCAGAACTGATTTCCAAGTTGCAGACGCCCTCAATATGCCTTTTGCTGACGCCTCCTTTGACTTTGTTTGGGCGCTGGAAAGTGGCGAACATATGCCTGATAAGGAGAAGTTTATGCAGGAGTGCGATCGAGTGTTAAAGCCAGGGGGAACGTTCCTGATGGTAACTTGGTGTCATCGTCCCGCAACGCCTCCAAACGCCCCCCTCACGCCAGATGAGCAAAAGCATTTAGAGGAGATTTATCGAGTTTATTGCTTGCCTTATGTGATTTCGCTGCCCGAATACGAAGCGATCGCCCGCAACCTCTCCTTCCAAAATATCAGAACCGCAGATTGGTCAAAAGCTGTCGCGCCATTTTGGGATATAGTCATAGATTCTGCTTTCGATCTCAGAGCTATCTTCGGTTTGCTTTGCAGCGGCTGGGGTACAATCCAGGCAGCACTCTCTTTAGGCTTAATGAAGCAAGGCTATGAGCGCGGCTTAATTAGATTTGGTTTGCTCTGTGCTAATAAGCAGTGACAATAATCACGGACACAGACAAAGCGATCGTCTTTCTGCTTTGGTTGTGGCATTATTTCTTGTGTAGCGGTGTTGGTGCTTTCTGCAATCATATAGGTAGCTTGTGAGTCAGATTATCCCCGATCGTTCTGGTATAACCGATACTTCCCATCCGCAGGGAGTGCGGCAATATGCTGCTGGGATTTACTCTTTCTGGAAATTCTCTCGTCCCCATACCATAATCGGTACAACCCTGAGTGTTTTAGGCTTGTATTTAATTGCCCAATCTGCATCTAATGAAAATTTCCACCTGCAACTGTGGCAGTTATGGGGAACTTGGATTGCCTGTCTGTGCGGCAATATCTACATTGTCGGACTAAATCAGCTAGAAGATATTGAAATCGATCGAATTAACAAACCGCATTTGCCCTTAGCTGCGGGTGAATTTTCGCCACGCCAAGCTCAGTTAATTGTTGGCATTACAGGCGTATTGGCACTGTTATTCGCTTGGGTGATGGGGCCATTTTTGTTGTTGATGGTAAGCGTTAGTTTGGCAATTGGTACAGCTTATTCTTTACCGCCAATTCGGTTGAAACGATTTCCGTTTTGGGCGGCTTTGTGTATTTTTAGCGTGCGCGGAGCAATAGTTAATATCGGACTGTTTTTGCACTTTAATCAGAAATTGCACAACGCAAAAGAGATAATTGTGACGGGAGAAGTTTGGGCGCTGACGCTATTCATTTTGGTGTTTACATTTGCGATCGCCATTTTCAAAGATGTTCCCGATATAGAAGGCGATCGCCAATACAACATGAGCACTTTTACAATTAAACTCGGCGCGGTGGCTGTGTTTAATTTAGCCCGTTGGGTGTTAACCGTATGCTATGTAGGGATGAGCGTTGTTGCCATACTTTATCTGGCATCGGTCAACCAAGTTTTTCTAATTGGCTCTCATGTAATAATGCTGGGTTTGATGTGGTGGCGCAGTCGGAATGTAGACTTGCACGATCGAAGTGCGATCGCTCAGTTTTACCAATTTATCTGGAAATTGTTTTTCCTGGAATATCTGATTTTTCCTGCCGCCTGTATTTTGAATTAAAATGTAGGATTGTGGCAAAGCAAATCCAAAATCCTCTCATCCAAAATCTAAAATCCTTGCATCCGGTGACTTATTTATCTAGCCTTAGATGCCGTATCTTACCAGAGGACGAACAAACCTTCTATCTAACTTCTATCTAAGGCTGGAGGGAACTATTTGCAGATTTCGTCACTATTGAAATAACAGACAAGCAAATATAGCTGTTGTAGCTGCGAAGCGGTAATGGTGGCGATCGCAAACAGTCCAGCTTCATTTGACTTCAGAAATTAATTGAAGAAAAACACTGTTTTTTCTGGCGGTGCAGGTTGATAAACTGCGCCAAAAGCTGCTGCCAATAGCCCAAAACCAGAGGAGAAACAATGGATAAAATATTCGCTCAGACAAAAATTTCGCGTACAATTGCCTTGCTGCTGACAGCATTCCTAAGTCTGCCACTTTTGACCGCCTGCGGAGGATCGAATGAAGCGCTACCACCCCGCGACAGTAGGTATCCAGCAGGTCAAACTTCCCGCCCAGTTACACCCCAAGCGCGTCAAGGGTTGTCAAACGGTCAGAAAGTGGCCATATTGGCAGGAGCTGCGGCACTTTACTATCTCTACAACCAGCATAGAAACAAACAAGAGCAAGGGCCACAGGGCAAGTACTACCTTTCCAAGAACGGACGAGTTTACTACCGGGATGCACAAGGACGCGCACAGTGGGTAACACCGCCGCCGGAAGGAATTAGAGTTCCGGAGTCAGAAGCGCAACGATATCGCGACTTCCAGGGATATAACGGACAGTCCGCAGGGCGCGATCTCACCGACTTAGTACCCGCACAGTAAGTGCCGATATTGACACAAATTTAACGGAGATAAATCATGGTAGATAGATTTTTGCGAAACGTGGGAGATGCCATCTTTGGCAATAACGATCGACGATCGGAAGAAGAATACAATGATGACGATCGCAATGTCCGTCCGGCGAGCGAAGACCCCTACGGTGACCCCGCAGATGTAGGAATGTTCGGTAATGTCCGTCCGGCGAGCGAAGACCCCTACGGTGACCCCGCAGATGTAGGAATGTTCCCCGATATTCGTCCGGCGAGCGAAGACCCCTACGGTGACCCCGCCGATGTAGGAATGTTCCCCGATATTCGTCCCGCCAGCGAAGACCCCTATGGCGACCCCGCAGACCAGGAGTCCCGCTGGTAAAGGTAAACCGCGAACCTTCAGCTTAGTATGGATGTGCGATCGCACAATAATAAAGGCAGAGCTACATATTGCTACTGCCTTTTGTTGATTTAGTCAACCTCTAAATCTTCTGTCACACTAGGCTTAGAGCTACGATTACGGATCTCCTAATGTCTCATCAAATCAAACGCAAACACCTGCTTCTGGCTACTGTCATCAGTCTGAGCCTATCTACTTTTGGTTGTTCTTCATCAGGGTCAAACTCGCCAAACGCCAACTCTACCCCGTCAGCTTCGCCAGCAACTTCGGCATCAGCTTCCAACCCACAAAATTCTAACCCAACTCCGCCAGCCAGCCCAGCAGCCTCTTCACAAACAGATACTGCCAATACTCAAACAGCCCCAGCCCCAGCCCCAGCCCCTGTAGAGAAAGGCAGCGCTGCGGATTACTATCAGCAAGGTATTGAAAAGGTCAAACAACAAGATTTTAAGAGCGCAGAGGAATTATGGAACAAATCGCTTCAGCTAGACCCTAAAAATGCAGAGGTTCACTCTAACATGGGTGTGCTTCTGCAACGTCAGGGGAAGATAGATGAGGCAACCTCTCACTACAAGGAATCTGTTCGCCTTGCTCCCGATAATCCAGAGACTCATATTAAATTAGCTGTGGCTTTGGGTCAACAGCGCAAATTAGACGAATCGATCGCACAATCAAAAGAAGCCATTCGCCTCAAGCCCGACTTTGCACAAGCTCATTATGTCTTGGCATTGGGCTTATCCGAACAAGGCAAGAAAGAGGAAGCGCTCGCCAGTTTGAGAACAACTAGAGATTTATTGCAAAACCAGGGTCAAAAAGAGCAAGCTGGTAAAGTCGATGAAATCATTCAAAAAGTGAACGAACAAAAGTAAAAAATTGGCGTTCGCAAAAGCGAAACTATGACCGGGCAAAAAGGCAAAGTCTATTTGGTGGGTGCTGGGCCTTCCGATGTGGCCTACCTCACGGTGAGGGCGCAACAGCTGTTAGCGCAAGCAGAAGTTTTGGTCTACGACGCCCTTGTGGATGGGCGACTGTTGCACCTAGTACCCCTCAATTGCTGCTTGTTTGATGTGGGCAAACGCGGCGGACGCCCCAGCATTAAGCAAGCAGAAATCGATCGCCTGCTGGTGGAACAATGTCAGCAAGGAAAGCAGGTAGTGCGGCTCAAAAGTGGCGATCCGTTCATTTTCGGTCGTTGTGGCTCGGAAATTGAGAGCTTGCTGGCAGCAGGTTGTCCTTTTGAAGTGGTGCCGGGAATTTCTTCGGCGCTAGCAGCACCGCTGTTTGCGGGAATTCCTCTGACTGACCCGGTGTTGAGTCGATGTTTTGCAGTTCTCAGCGGTCACGACCCAGCCGAGTTAGATTGGCAGACTCTCTCTGGGATTGACACGCTGGTAATTTTGATGGGAGGGCGTTATTTAGCGGAAATTGTGGATCGCCTGCAACGATACGGACGATCCCCAAAAACTCCCGTCGCGGTAATTCGCTGGGCGGGACATCCCCAACAACAAGTTTGGACAGGAGAACTGGGCAATATTGTTCAAGTCACTGCTGGGGCGTCCCTCTCGCCAGCAGTTATCGCGATCGGGGAAGTTGTGGGGTTACGCCCGTATTTACTTAGCGGCGATTCTGGTTATAAAGTGGCGATCGAGAGCGAGGATGATTTAAAATTCGACACTGAGAATCCTCAACCGCAAATTTCTATCACCGTGACAAATACCGAACACCCAAGATCGATCGATTTTCAGGACTCACAAATTTCTGCTTCTCTTCTCCCCTCTCCGTCTGACGAGGAGAGGTTGCTTCCTCTGGCTGGCAAAACTATCCTGGTGACTCGATCGGTGGGTCAATCTGGCGAGTTTGGTGACCTGTTGCAACAAGCAGGCGCAAGGGTAATTGAAATGCCCGCGCTGTCAATTGGCCCTCCTTCTAGTTGGTCGGATCTGGATAGTGCGATCGCAAATCTTCCCACTTTTCATTGGTTAATTCTCACTTCCACCAATGGGGTAGACTATTTTTTTGAACGACTGCAAGCACAAGGCAAAGATGCCCGCGCTCTAGCTACCCTCAAAATTGCTGTAGTTGGCAAAAAAACAGCCCAACGCCTGCAACAACACTCCGTTATACCCGATTTTATCCCACCAGATTTTGTGGCCGATTCCCTTGTGGCAAATTTCCCAGCACAGTTAGTCGGCCAAAAAATTCTCTTCCCCAGAGTGGAAACTGGGGGGCGAGAAGTACTGGTACAAGAATTAACCGCTCAAGGCGCTGTTGTCGTGGAAGTACCGGCTTATCAGTCTCAGTGTCCGACGGATATACCGCCAGAAGCTTTCGACGCTCTACAGCGCAAAGCAGTGGATGCAGTTACTTTTGCTAGTTCCAAAACCGTGCAATGTTTCGATCGGTTGGTACAAGCATCTCTACCTATGGATGTGTTGGAGGGCGTTTGCATTGCTTCCATTGGCCCTCAAACTTCCAAAACTTGTCAGCAGTTACTGGGACGAGTCGATGTAGAGGCGAAAGAATATACTCTGGAAGGCTTATTAAAAGCCTTAATGGAGATTTAAGATTATGTTTGGCAAAGGGTATAATATTATACCGAAATTCTTAGTGAAATCGCAGAAATTTATAATACGAACAGAAAGCCTAAAATTTTTCTTGACAAACACTTTTGCTTTTTTATCTATAGGTAAAATAAAAAATAACACCCGCTAGGCTTCCATAAGCACCTTGGTTGGCAATATGGGTAGTAGAAAATTAGACCTTTCCAAAAAAGAATCTCGGCAGGCAGGATGCCTACCCCACAAGAGTTATTGGAGATGTCTAATAGCGATTCATGCAGACATAACCTTTTAAAGGAAGAGTCTGACAAAATGACAGCTGAAATATAAGTTTCCTGCACTTACTGAGAGGGTTTTGGGAAAAATCTTGTAGGCCAACCTTAACTTTGAAAGTAAATAATCAGAATAGTTTGCTAAAATAGACAGGCATATATACTCAAAACGGTTGATAAAATTTTATTTTGCAAAACATATTATGTCTATATTTCCAGCACTCATAAATTGTGAATTTATTTGATAAATGTCATCAAAATAATAAAAAATTGAATATGATTGTCAAAGGTTATTTAATCCAATTATAATATAGGATTATCCCTAGTGGATGAGTAAGTAGAAACACAATAAAAAAATTAAAATCCGAAAGGATAGACAAATAAACTTGCGGATGCAAAGCTCAGAAACAAAATTCAGCACTAGCAAACACAGAGGGCAATCCAGGTTGATATCGGTATTTGCCAGTTTGCGTTTCCGCCTGATTTTGTTGGTATTCCTGGCCGTAGTTCCGACGTTCGTCCTCACACTTTACACGTACTGGAAAGAACGCCAACAGGCATTAGCGGTAGCGCAGAAAGATGCGTTGCAGTTGACTGAGCTTGCGTCTAAAATTCAGGAGCAATCGATCGAGGTGACGCGCCAAGTGCTAATGACCTTGGCGCAACTGCCGCAAGTGCAAAGCGTCGGGATAGAAACACCCAGTTCCAATGCAGCGTGTAATACTCTTTTCGCCGCTCTGCAACAACAATACCGACAGTACGCCAATATAGGAGTAGTCGATCGCCACGGCAAAGTTCGCTGTAGCGCTATTTCTGGGAAAGACTCGGTTAATCGAGCTTCTAGCACCTGGTTTCAGCTTGCCATTAAAGATCGCGACTTCTCTATCGGTGAATATCAAATCGGTCATATCCCTGACAAGGCGACGATCGACTTTGGGTATCCCGTTCGCGATCGAGCCGGTGAGGTCAAAGCCGTCATTTATGCAGCGCTAGATCTCAACTGGTTCAATCAAATCGCTCCTAGCGCCGAACTGCCACCTGGAGCGTCTTTCACTATTATCGATCGCAAAGGTACGATTTTAACTCGCTACCCCAACCCAGAAACCTGGGTCGGGCGTAAAGCCCCAGAAACACATACCATCGAAACCATTCGATCGCGAGCAAACAAAGGCATTATTTATACTCCTGGAGTCGATGGCATATCTCGGTTGTATGTCGTTACACCCCTGGAGACTAACACTAACGATCCGTTGCTAAGCTCCATGCCAAGCTCTCTATACGTAAGCGTTGGCATACCTAAAAAAGTAGTTTTCGCCGTCGCTAACCAAACATTTATCCGCAACTTAATCTGGTTAGGAGTAGGTACATCTTTAATGCTAACTGCTGCTTGGATAGGCAGCGAGTTGTTTGTTATACGTCAAATCAAAGCCCTGCTATTGGCAACAAAACGTTTAGGAGATGGAGATTTCAATACCCGCGTTTGTTGGCGATTGACAGGAGGAGAAATCAAACAACTTGGCTTAGCTTTTGATGAGATGGCAGCATATTTACAACGTTCAGTCAGCGAACGCGACTCGACTTTTCGCACTCTTGAAGAAAGAGAGAAAAGATATCGAGCGGTTGTTAACAGCGTCGCCGAAGTAATTTTCCAGATAGATACAATCGGCGTGTGGACATTTCTCAATCCTGCTTGGACAAAAATCACGGGATATAGGATCGCAGAAAGTATTGGTAAAAATTGTTTAGACTTCGTTTATCCTGACGATCGCCAACATTACTCAGAAGAATTTCAATCTTTAAACCGACGGCAAACAGAATTTTGTCGCTACGAGCTAAGATTAGTGACGAAAAACAACGAGTTGCGCTATGTCGAACTGCAAGCGCAGTTAACTTTTGCTCCGGATGGCACCATCACAGGCATTTGCGGCACTTTAAACGATATTACCAATTCCAAACGGGTACAAGCGGTATTGGCAGAAAGCTACAACCTCTTACAAGCCGTAGTGGAAGGAAGCAGTGATGCGATTTTTGTCAAAGATCTCGAAGGCCGCTACGTCCTAGCTAACTCTACAACTGCCCGCATTATGGGAAAACCTTTAGGAGAAATAATAGGACGAGACGACACCGAGCTTTTTTCGCCGGAAACTGCCGATCGAATCATCGAAAATGACCGCAAAATTATGGCCAGCGGTGAAACGGAAATAGTTGAGGAAATCGTTACTGCTAACAACATCACGCGAACCTTTCTGGCCAGCAAATATGTCTTGCGCGACTACCAAAGCAACATTATCGGTTCGATCGGGATTGCGCGAGATATTACAGATCGCAAGCGTCTGGAGAACGAGCGCGAGCAGTTGTTAGAGCAACTCAAACAGGAGAAAGAAGACCTTACCGCTCTCACGACAGTAACTGCCAATGCGATCGGCACTTTGAATCTGGATGAATTGCTAGAAGTGCTGCTGTTGAGAATTGCCAGCGTAGTGCAAGCGGATATGGGTGCGATCCTTTTGAAAGAAAACGATCGCCTGCGCGTCCGTGCCAGCATTGGGATTGATGCAGAAAATCGTTCTCACTTTAGCGTCCCCATCGGACAAGGCTTTGCAGGTACAATAGCCGCAACTCAAAAGCTGCTTTACATTGAAGACGTACAGCGCGATCCGATCGCGATCGGCCAACCCCTCAAACAGCTTGGTATTCGCACGATGCTGGGCGTTCCCCTGCAACGCAACAACAACACGATCGGCGTTCTGCATTTAGATTGGTTGAGCGTCCATCCTTTTAGCGAGCGGGAACTGCACTTACTGGAAATCACCGCCGAACGCTGTACGATCGCAATTCTCAACGCCCAGCTTTACGAACAAACCAAACAGCTACAAGAACGCCTCCAGCTGCAAATTGACACTATGCCGATCGGATGTATCGAGCTAGATGTTGAATTTGGCGTAATCGATTGGAATCCCGCCGCAGAAAGAATCTTTTCTTTTACAAAAGAAGAAGTTTTGGGCAAGCGTCTGCACGATCTGGTAACTGGTGAGTGGGAAAGCATTCCACCGATGACCGCCGATCGATCTCCAATTCTCAATACTGACTCCTCAATTGCCAAAATCGACCACAACATTACCAAAGATGGACGCAATATAATCTGCGAGTGGTATATCTTACCCCTGGAAACAGATGGGACGGTCATCGGTAGTTTGGCAATGGTTCAAGATATCACCGAGCGCAAACTGGCAGAGTTAGAACTGCGAGGGTCAGAAAAGCGCTACCGCAATTTGTTTCAAAGTAACCCCCATCCCATGTGGGTGTATGACTTTGAGACACTCAGATTTTTAGATGTTAATGATGCGGCTATTCAGCACTATGGGTATTCTCGCGATGAATTTTTGGCGATGACAATCAGAGATATTCACCCGCCAGAAGATATTTCTAGCTTATTAGCAGAAACAATATCTCAGCAGAATTCCGATATTAATCGCAGGAGTCTGTGGAGGAATCGCAAAAAGGATGGCACTATCATGTATGTGGAGATCGCGGCCCACGAATTGATCTTTTTTGGCAGACGCGCTCAATTAATATTGGCAAACGATATCACCGAGCGCAAACGAGCGGAAGATGCTTTGCGAGAAAGCGAGCGCCGATATTATACCCTAGCAAAAGTATCGCCGGTGGGGATATTTCGCACGGATATCAGGGGAGAGTGTTTGTACGTCAACGAGCGTTGGTGTCAAATTACCGGTTTGACAGTAGAAGAGTCTCTGGGAGTAAGCTGGATGCAAGCGTTGCATCCTGAAGATCGAGAGCGCGTTTTAAGTGAATGGGATCTGGCTACTAGAGATAATTTCCGATTTGAATCGGAATATCGTTTTAAAAATCCTAATGGCTTGACCACTTGGGTATTCGGTCAGGCTGTCGTGGAGACTGGGGAAAATGGAGAAGTGCTTGGCTATGTCGGTACGCTTACCGATATTACCGATCGCAAGCAGGCGGAGGATTTGCTGTGGTGCTATGCTTTTTACGATCCCCTGACTGGCTTGCCTAACCGAACTTTGTTTTTAGAGCGACTCCGACAGAAGATCGAACAAAAGAAATGTGGGGAAACAGGTTTGTTTGCTGTGATGTTGCTCGATCTCGATCGCTTCCAGATCGTTAAATACAGTTTGGGACACGAGGTTGCCGATCGGCTGCTTGTCGCGACTGCTCATCGCTTAAAAAATTGCCTGAGCAATTTTGGATTTTCTATTTTAAATTTTGGCTTGTCAGCAGGTGACAAGAATATAGAATTTAGACAAATTTACCAGCAACCAAATAATGTAAATAATCCCAAATCCGCATTTCTAGACAGTCGTCTGGGAACGAGCCAAAATCTCAAATTTTTTGTGGCACAAGTAGGATTAGACGAATTTGCCATAATTCTTGCAGATCTGGAAAAACCCAGCGACGCCACCCGCGTAGCCGATCGCATTTACCAGGAATTGCAATTACCGTTTAATTTTGATGGACAAGAGGTATTTGTTACTGCCAGTATTGGCATCGCTTTCAGTACGATCGATTACGATTTGGCAACTGACTTCTTACGTGCCGCCGATACGGCAATGCACCAGTCCAAAAAACTTGGGTTTGGAGGTTACGCCCTTTTTGAGCCGAGATGGCACGTTGGTGCTGTGGAGAAATTGCAGTTAGAAACAGACTTGCGGCGAGCCATCGAACGCTCGGAATTGCGAGTTTATTACCAGCCGATCGTATCTCTCAAAAGCGGCAGAATTAGTGGCTTTGAGGCGCTAGTCCGCTGGCAGCATCCCACAAGAGGTTTTGTTTCGCCAGACCAGTTTATTCCGCTGGCGGAAGAAACCGGTTCGATCGGTGCGATCGATCGCTGGGTATTGCGCGAAGCTTGCCGCCAAATGGCTATTTGGCAGAAGGAATTTGGCGATGGCATACTTTTAACTATAAGTGTAAATTTGTCTGTTGTGCAGTTATCGACAAGAGGATTAATTGAGCAAATCAACCAAATATTGTGGGAAACTGGTATTAATCCCCACAGTTTGAAAATTGAAATTACGGAAACCGGTTTGTTAGGAAACGTTACTTCCGAAAAAGCGATGTTAGAACAGTTGAAAGCTTTGGGAATTCAGCTTTCCATAGATGACTTTGGTACGGGCTACTCATCTTTAGCGCGTCTCCATCAGATGCCGATCGATACTTTGAAAATAGACCGCTCTTTTATCTCTCAAATGACTGTTGATAGCGAAAGTTTGGAAATTGTGCGGACGATCCTCACCTTGGCGCATAGTTTGGAAATGGATGCGATCGCAGAAGGTGTGGAAACTGCCGACCAATTGGCGCAACTCAGATCGCTGCTATGCGAATACGCTCAAGGCTATTTCATTTCTAAGCCTGTGGACGGCAAAACCGCAGAAGATTTACTTAGAAATAATTTAAGATTTTAACTTTAATCATTATAAACTAATTCGAGCTAAAATATTAATAATGGCTAATAATTACCGAAAAATTCTCATTCACGAATGGCTATTAACAATCATCGCCTTATTGGTTTAACTGGTGGCATTGGCACAGGCAAAACTACGGTTGCAAATTATCTCGCCAATGCCTACAAATTGCCTATTTTTGATGCGGATATCTACGCACGAGAAGCTGTACAACCGGGCTCGTCAATTCTTAACAACATAGCCGAACGCTACGGCGCGGATATTCTCGCAGCTTCAGGTGCGTTAAATCGTCAACAGTTGGGCAATATTATTTTCAACAATCCTCAAGAAAAATATTGGTTAGAGCAACAAATACACCCCTATGTGCGCGATCGTTTTGTCGAAGCGATCGAGCGATTACCTTTAAATTCCACAGCAGTGTTAGTTGTACCTTTGTTATTTGAAGCAAATATGACAGATTTAGTCACAGAAATTTGGGTGGTTTTTGTTGACGAACAACAACAATTAAATAGGTTGATAGAACGAGATGAATTAACTTTAGCACAAGCCAAAGCCAGAATTAACAGTCAAATGTCACTTCAGGAAAAGTGTAACAAAGCCGATGTAGTTTTGGATAACTCTTCTACTCTGGAAGCCTTATTAAAACAGGTTGATGCAGCCATAAAAGCATGATACGATAAACAATAATACAAAGCTAATAGACAATATCTAAAAAGTAAGATTGTGCCAAAAACTATCTTGGTTATTGAATATTCCAGAAATATGCAAAGGGTGTTTCAGCAATTGATAAATTTACTGCTAAAGAATAGTATTCAGATACATTGGGTTTATAATGCAACAGATGGAATCAGTTTCTTAGAACGTGAAAAACCTAGTATCATTCTCTTAGATTTTGAAATTGCTTTGGGTAGTGATTGGGAAGTTTTTCAATATATCCAGTCTCAAGCTCGGTTGAGATGGATTCCCTTAATCGTCATGTCTGGGAAAAAGGAAAAAATTACAGATGAAATCTCCGGGTTGTTTGAATATTTCCACTTCTGCGAAAAACCCTTTGATGGGAGAGAATTAAAACAAGCCATTCAAGTGGCGATCGCACAAACGAAACAACGATATCAAAAAGATAGTAAACACTCAATATTTGCTAATTATTTCCATACTAATATAAAGCCTATGCACTTAAAATTGCAAGACCTTCTAATTAGGAAAAACTGGAAAGAAGCAGATGCAGAGACAACAAGACTCACCTTTACAGTCAATCGCCAACTCCTCAATAAAGATTCATCCTCAGTCAGAACATCAGTTATAGAGGCAATTGATAATTTTTTACTTGAGGACTTACAAGCAATTGATTATCTATGGGTTATTCATAGCGATGGTCATTTTGGAATTAGCGTTCAGTGGGAACTCCTTCAAAAAATAAGGAATGAACTCTACCAAATATTTGAACAAATAGGTTTTTTCGATGGCGATGATTGGCAAAATCTAAGTGTTGAAGAGCGCCAACAGTATGTCATAAGTTTTATGCAGCGAACACCTACTTACTCAACTGCAAGTCTAGGAGATTCTTTTCAAGATTTTTTGAGTAGATACAATATTAAAGGAATATTGACGCTACCTACTGCCCTTACTATCGATCTTGGCTGGCTGCTTAAAGGCTCACCCGAATGGACATTTAATGGTGAAATCAATTACTCTTTAGATAGTCCTAAAGGTCATTTACCAACAGTGGGTAGGCAAGAGTTAGGATCTGCATTCCATCACGGTTTTATGCTCACATTTATTTTCTCCAAACTTTACGATTGAGGGAGGTAAGAATCATCCAAAACTAATACTTAAAGGTTTGTCAATTAATTTTTTCAAATTCAACTAAATTAATCAGGTGGGCATTGCCCACCCTACAACTAAATCATTTTAGATTTTGGATTTTAGATTGTATCAAACTCACTTGGGGAGCGTCAATTAATCCAAAATCCAAAATCCAAAATCCAAAATCCAAAATTACGCTGCTTCGCCACCAACGACGACATTGCGAATTCGCAAAGAAGGGCCACCGCAACCGACGGGCAAACCGCTTTGTCCGCCTTTACCGCAACCGCCGGATTCATCCCAGTAGAAATCATCGCCGATCGCTTCAATATCGGCTAAAGTTGTAAACACATTCCCCGAAAGCGTCACATCGCGCACAGGTTCGGCAATTTCGCCGTTGCGAATCATCCAAGCTTCCCCGGCGCTAAAGGTGAACATTTCGCCATTCGTCATCCCACCCAACCAGTTGCGAGCATAAACGCCTTCTTTGATATCCTTAAATAAATCCTTGACTGGCGTATTACCGCGCTCAATCCAAGTATTCGTCATTCGCACGATCGGCGGATAATGATAGTTGAGACAGCGAGCATTTCCCGTAGGTTCTTCTTCCAATTTGCCAGCTGTCTCGCGAGAATGCAGTCTTCCCACCAAAACCCCATCTTTAATTAGCTGGGTAGTTGTCGCCGGCGTTCCTTCATCATCGTAGAAATAACTGCCGCGATGTCCGGGAGGTGCAGCGCCATCAAAAATTTGCAGTTCTTTTGGCCCGAATCGCCGTCCTAATGTCATCACTTCCAGCAAATCTGGGTTTTCGTATGCCATATCAGCTTCGGAAAGATGACCGAAAGCTTCGTGGACAAACAAACCGCTGAGAATCGGGTCGATCACCACCGTGTAAGTGTTACCTTTGACGGAAGGTAGGGCGAGGGCGTCTACAGCTCGTTGTGCGGCACTGCGAACTTGGTCATCGAGATTGGTAAGATCTTCGTAAGCTTTGCGAGAACCTGTAGTTTCCCGTCCGGTTTGCACAGTTTCGCCATCGCGAGCTGTAGCGGCAAAACGCATTTCCATATCCACCCAAGATTGCTCTAGCATTGTATCTTCTGAGGTGGCAAGTAAAATTCGCTGGGCGCTGTCGCTGTAGCGTACTGAAGTGGTGGTAATTCGCTTATCCAAGCTGCGAAGAATGTGGGTGTAGCGATCGCACAATGTCTTTTTCTCAGATAATTGGATGTGGCGCGGATCGGTACCGGTCAAAGGTAGCTCGAAGATATCCCGAACTGGATCGATCGGAGCGAGGATAGTTTCTTCATCTCCTACTATACGAGCAGCTGCGATCGCTTCTTCCACCCGTTCTTTCAATGTCGAAAGTTGATTGAAGCTAGCAAAACCCCAACCTCCCTTGTAACAAGCTCGTACCTGCCCACCAATTGAGATACCCTGGGAAAGTGTTTCGATCTTATCCGCACGCAGTAATATATCAGTCCCTTCTGCTTCTTCCAATCGAATCGCCAAATAATCTACTTGCGATCGATATTTTCCAATCAAGTCAGAGAGCAAGTTTTTGGCATCCGCAATTAAGCTGGGCATAGCCGATGGTGGTGTTGATGAACTGACTTTATTTTAGAGGAAAGGAAGGGGTTAGGGGCTAGGGGTTAGGGGTTAGGGGTTAGGGACTAGGGGCTAGGGGCTAGGGGCTAGGGGTTAGGGACTAGGGGTTAGGGGAAGAGGGAGAGAAAATAAGTCAAAAGTCAAAAGTCAAAAGTCAAAATTTCCCCTCTTCCCTCTTCCCTCTTCCCTCTTCCCCTAACCCCTAACCCCTAGCCCC
>NZ_JACJUP010000310.1:0-6166 GCF_014748295.1 Planktothrix sp. FACHB-1355
CAGGAAGCTTATTTATTGCCTAAATTAGATGTAACGACATTTCGGCAAGAGTTGGCCCTCACTCCTCAAACGCAAGCGATCTGGACAAGCGGACACTCTCCCGGTTCTGCTTGTCTTTATTACAGCGCTTTGGGTGGGGTGTTGTTCGCGGGGCGTCATTTATTGCCGGACAAGGAAGGCGTACCTGTACCTCTGCGAACTTCTAAAACTTTTCATTGGCCGCGACAAATTCGCAGCGTGCAGTTATTGCGCGATCGCTTTTCGCCTGAGACTCTCAATTATATCTGTCCCGGTGGGAATACAGGATTTTTGCGGGGCAAAGGGGCGATCGATCGAGCTTACCAGCACTTGGCTAGTTTGGATTTAGATGCTTTACTTTTGGCTAAAGCTGTGCTTTAAGGCGATAGGAGAAAACTGGTTTCTTGAAGAAACCGGTTTTCTTTGTGAAAAATTATCAACTCGCAGCAACTTTGAAACGAGATATCTCGCAGCGTAAACCTTGATCTGCGTCTTTTAATTGTCCGATCGAATTGTTAATCTCGCGCAAAGATTCGGCAGTTTGCGAGGAAGCTTCGCTCAATTGCACCATTGCACCCCTAATTTGCTCTGCTCCTTGCGATTGAGATTCCATACGTTTACTCACTGCTTGAAAGCGGGGAGTTAAGTCTTGCACTTGTTCGATAATGGAACCTAATTTAGTGCTAATCTCATGCACAACTGCGACGCTTTGTTTAACTTGATGAGTGAACTTATCCATTTCCGTCACACCGGTGTTGACCGCTATTTGCATTTCTTCGACCGTATTTTCGATTTCCAGGGTAGCGACTGCTGTTCGATCGGCTAGGCGGCGGATTTCTCTAGCTACGACAGCAAATCCCGCTCCATACTCACCTGCTTTTTCCGCTTCAATTGCCGCATTCAGGGAAAGTAAATTAGTTTGATCTGCTACTTTGGCGATCGTGTTGACGATATTGTTGATGTTATTAGCTTTGACACCGATCGCTCCCAGCTTCGTCGAGATAGTATCGGTGGCTTCTACTAATTTATACATAGTTTTTTCCATCTGTATCAAGTCTTTTTGGCTGTCATCAGCTGAGTTAGCTGTTGTTTGCGCGTGGCGGTCAACTTCATCCATCGCCTTTACTAGGGATGCGGAGGTGACAACAATTTGCTTAGCTGTAGCAGCGACTTGATTGGTAGAAGCTAGCTGTTCTGTCATTGTTCCTTCTAGTTGCTTACCCGAAGCAGCTATTCCGGTAGCGGCGGTGGTGATTTGAATCGCCGATTGCTGTACCTGAAGGATTAAGGCATTCAAATTTTTAGTCATTATTTGAAAAGTCGCCAGTAACACCCCTATTTCATCTTGGCTATCTGTAACTGGCACTAAAGTTGTGAGATCGCCAGCACCAACTTTTTGGGCACTATTGGCTAAACGCTGTAGGGAATTGGAGAAGGTTGCTGCGATGGGAATGGCGGCTAAACCGGCTAATAAGGCAATTCCTGCGCCGAGTCCCCAAGCAGCAAATCTCAAGATATTCAAGTTCTTTTCTACTTCAATTGTGGGTTCACCTACATAAGCAATCCCAACAGGTTGTGCTGTCGCTGGATTGAGTTGTTCTTGATGGTCATATATGGGACTGTAGCCGGTGATATAGTCAATTCCGATAATATTGGTTGCGCCAATAAAAACTTGTTTTTGATGCAAAACTTTTGTTGCTACTTCGCGAGCAACTCGCGTTCCGATCGCTCTGGTTGTTTTATCGGTATAGGGAACATTTGTGCTGATTCGCCAATCTTGGGCGAACAGGGTAGCGGTACTGACGCCTACTTCTTTTTTGAGACGATCGACTATTTCAAAGTTCCGATTGAGCAGCGTACCGACAATCGCAGTTCCCCATAATTTTCCTTCTATCTCTATCGGGTGAACTGCTACGATCGCTAAGCCTATTTTACCATCATCAATATTATATGTTCCTTGGGGAAAAGGTTGCTTTGGTTGCGGCAATCCTTCGATTTTCTGCGCTCTTATGCCAATATTTGCTTGTTGTTCTAAGCCTAAGCGTTTTAGCCACTCGCTTTTTAACAATTCGGCTCCAGCGAGAGGACGGCGAGAGTTAAACGCATTTTGGACGATGGGAATATCACCCAGGTTAATACCGATTGGCAAAGATACGGCACTATATACAGTTTTTTGTAACTGTTCTTTCGGTAATAGTGGATAGTTAGAAAAATCTTCGGCAACCTGTTGAATATACTGAGCAACTGTTTTACCTTGACTATCTGCAATCAAGTAAAAACTATTATCTGGCTCGATGCCAACATAATTAGATAATAGTTTGCCTAGAGTTGCCTGCTGCTGGGGCTTGCTGAAATCTCCTGGCTGAGATTCTACAAAAATTGCTAAATTTCGGGCTTCTAAAGCTACTTTTTTTTGTTTGTCATTAAGCTGACTTTCCAGGGTGTTTAATTGAATGTTTAAAGTTGCTTGTAAATTTTGAAACAATTGCGTTTGTGCAAAACTGAGAATACCTTGAGTTACAACAACTGTAGGCACAATAGCTCCTGATATCAAGAGCAGACTCATTTTCCTGCGGAAACTTAAGTTATTCCAACCCTGACCCAGTTTCTGAACCATAAATCACAGTTTGTCTCTAAAAACGATAGTATCTCTATCAAAACATAGACTGTCGAATGGACTTATGTAAAGATGCGATCGCAAGGTTGGTGTGAGAAGCATTGCTAAACTCACATCTTGTGCTGGGGTTAGAAACCGGATTTCTTCCTTCTTGAAGCCAAGAACCTAGATCTTTTTTCGTTAAGAAACCCGGTTTCTCAAGTCTTGTTAAGAATCACAATCAAGTGGGATTGATAAAATCCAAAATGGGATTAGCCATCCAATTTACACCTACTCGCAATTGATGATCTAAATTTGGCATTCGATACAAATAAATGAGACGACGGAGGAGGTATGCTAATTGTCCTTCTAATTGCACTCCCATACCGCTGAGAGTGGCGTTATCTGTTCCCAATGTGAGCATTTCTCCTAAATTTTGATAGCGGAAGGGAAGTAAGGGACGACCTGTAAGGGAAGCCCAAATATTCCAGGCGGTAAAATCGGATTGTTGGAATGCTGCTTGTGCTGAGGAGGGTACTTGCTGACCTTCTGCATCCTGACAATCTGCTAAATCTCCCAATACAAATATTTCTGGACGATCGACAGCTTGCAGGGTAGGTGTAGTGGTAAGTTGACCGCGCTGATTTTGTTTGAGGGGAAGATTTCGCACGATCGCACTTGCCTGCATTCCGGCTGTCCATATGACCAATTCGGCGGGAATTGTATCTACCTGTCCTTTATACAGCAGGGAAATACTATCTGGACTAACCGATTCGATTGTGGTTTCTAAATCTATCCAGATATCTTTTTCGTCCAAAACTCTGCGTGCAGTTTCGCGGTTATATTCTGGGGATGTCCGCAAAATGCGATCGCTTTGTTCGATTATCCGAAATCTTCCTCTCTCTCCCAGTCTATCTGCCAGTTTGCAAGCTAATTCGACCCCGCAATAACCGCCGCCGACGATCGCTACCCGTATTTTATCTGTTTCCTGCGCTTCCAATACTCGCAGTCTTTCTTCCAAACGATAGGCGTCGGTAAGGGTGCGGAAGGGAAAGGCATAGGATGCAGCACCAGGCACTATATCGATCGGCGAAGCGCCACCTAATGCCAAGACAAGGCGATCGTAGGGTATTTCTGGCTCATCCTGCCATTGAATCCGGCGCTGTTCGGTATTAATGTCAGTTACAACTCCTTGACAAAATCGCACGTCTGTGTTTTGCAATATTTCTGCAAAGGATGGGGCAATTTCCCAAGTTTGCAGCTCGCCGGTGAGGATTTCGTAGAGGAGGGGAGTGAAGAGGAAGCGATCGCTCTTGTCCACCAGCACAATTTCCGGTTTTTCCGTTGCCTCCCACGGTAGCGTATCCAATCGCAGGGCTGTGTAGAGACCGCCAAAGCCTCCACCGAGTATACATATGCGTGCAGGTTGTTGGGTCATGGTTAAATGTGCTGGAGTCGTTGCAGAGGAACTTTCTTCAGGATAGCAAGCCGTAGTAGTGTAGATTCCATCACAAGGGAATAGTCTTATGTCACCGACAAGTTCTGAGCTTTCGTTTAAATTTCGCTTTGTAGAGAATGGTAACGCGCAGGGACTTTTTTCTCAAAAAGCGATCGCTACTGACCGCGAAATAATTTTAGGTACAACAACTACTTTGTTTTACGAACAGATTACCGATACTATTGTGCGCGACAAAAGGTTAGTTATCGTCTGCGATTCTCCTCTTTCTGGAGAGATTGAAGCAAGTTCTAATTCGGTCAATAATTATGTTTACGTTTTGGAAGTTTATAATGTCAATACTCGGAATTTGAAAAAGCATATTGACCAAATATCTTCTCGTAAAAGGACGGACAATAATAAATCTTTCCTCCGGGAATCGGGTCAATATCATCTCTTCCGCAGTGCAACTTGTCCGGAATGTCAGTCAACTATCGATCTATCCGACCACCAGCGCACATCTTATATTTATTGTCGCTTTTGCCAAAGTATATTTAAGGAAAATCAGCCTGCGATAACGAAAGGTGACAAGTATTGCCTTTGCGATGAATGCCAAATGTTTAATCGCGTGCAAAGCTATACAGAGTTTTACTTTTACTTTCTTTTGTTTGTATATGGTTTTTATGCCAAACACCGTTATGTTTGCGATAATTGTGCAAATTCGATATTTTGGAAAACTTTCTGGTTAAACTTAATTTTTTTGATTGGCGTTCCTACTTCTGTTTGGGTAAAAATTAAGTCTTCGATCGGACGCGATCGCTATTTGCGTCAGCTGCCAAAAGCTAATGCCATTTCTCTCAAAGGTAAGTACCAAAAAGCAGAACATCTTTACAATCAGATGTATCAACAATATCCAGAACATCCCGGTTTATTGATGAATGAAGGTTTAGGTCATCTGATTGGAAATAATGTGACAACGGCGATGCGTTGTTTTGAGCGATCGCTGAGGTCTTGCGGTAATTATTATCCTGCGATCGGATTGCTCCACAAGTTGCAAGAGTCCGATCCAGAAAGATAACAAAGCTTTCTATTATCTCCTATAGCCTTTTACTTCGATTAATCTCCTATCGTTCTTTTAACTAGGATAGCTACCAAAAGCCCAGTTAGAAGATATCCGGTTGCAGTTTCTATCGCCACAAGTATTTTGCCCAAAATTGAAATAGGCTGGATGTCGGTACTTGATGTTGTAAATGTCATCATCGAAAAGTAAAGATTATCCCAGAAACTAAGAGAATTAGCAGAGCCTATTTTAGCCAAAGAACCAGGTAAAACAGTATAAGCTAAACTGAAAACTAAGATAACGATCGCACATGATAGGAAGAACCTCGGAAAAGAACGTCCATAGTCGCAAGTATTTTTCAGTACAAAAGCTAAAATAGGGCGTTTCTTTTCCAGGTTAATAATCCTTGCTTGACCGAGTGCTAAGTCTTGTAACAATGCGGCTAGAGTGAAATTAATGGCGCTTAAATTTACACCAGTAAAGCTAGTTCTATTGTCAAAGTCAACATTGTCAAGAAATACGCCATCCATAATAGACCAGTCAAAGCAAGTTCCCTTGATATTAGCTTCGGAAAGGTAACTGTCCGTTAGGTTACTATTTTTTAACATCGCATTTTCAAGATTGGCAGCGTACAAGTCAACTTTATTTAAGTCAACCCCACTTAAATTTTCTTTGGGTAAAATTATACCACGTAGATCGGTATGACCGTAGAATTTGCCCACAAGGTTATCTAAAATGTTCCTATCAAAGTTACTGGTTTTCCATCGAGACAGGATATCCTGACCAGATGTGGTCTTCCATCTATTCTTTAATTGTTCTTTAGTAAGCTTAGCCGCTAAGTTATAATCCGGGTTTCCTTTTTGTAAATCTACTCCCGGCAGTATAAAAAATTCCGGATTTACTTGTCGAGATTGCACGATATCCTCCCAATAATAAGATATATTTTCCAGTCAATCTGCCTAGCCAACTATGCCAAATTATCATATTATCCTGTAACAGTGTACTTTTTTCTAAAATAGAACATTCTTAATTTTTGATGAAAGCCGATCTTACCAAA
>NZ_JACJUP010000311.1:0-6102 GCF_014748295.1 Planktothrix sp. FACHB-1355
AAAGCTAGTGCGGTATATAGAACCCCGGTTTCTTGAAGATTAAGTAGGGTGCTTCAGATTGATAAAATTAACAATCGTCGCCAAAACTCTGCTTTATGGCCAAAAAAAGGGCTGTAAAGCCTCCCATTTCAATGGGAATCATTAAAAATTTTCACGAATTTCAAGCTTTGCTCTTTCAAGATGGAACCAATCTAAAATTCAAAATCCAAAATACTTCCATCTGGTGAAGGATCTACAGATTTAAAATTAATAACTAGCAACTTGCGTTATTATTTCAGAAGGAAAACGGAGAAAATAATGACTCAAATACAGCAATCCGAACCGATAGTTTACCAAGGACAGTTTGGAGAGTTTACAATTACCCAGAGCGATCGCACGGGCGTCATCATCTACCGCGCTGGCTTAATGGTAGCAGCATTAAGCTTTGGCTTGGGGACTTGGCTGCTACTATCTCAGGGCGCTACCCCAACTATTTTGAACGCACTGACCTTGCTATATGCCTGTTTCTGCGTGGCGTTGGGCGTCAGCTTAGCCACCATCCATATATATATGGTACAGCTGCACCGAGGGCTGCAAATTTTTTGGGCGGTTGGCGTTTTGGCGTCTGTTGTACTAGCGGTGCAAAGTGGCGAACCTTTGGCGCTGACTGTTTACCACCATCCACTTGCTATTTTGGGAATTGGTTTTACCTTTGCAGCATTGACTGGAATTTATTTCAAAGAAGCTTTTTGCTTTAACCGACTGGAAACAAAGGTGCTGACACCACTGGTTCCTTTGCTGCTGTTGGGACATTTGTTTGGCTTTTTGCCGATGGAGATGAAGCCGATATTACTGCTAATTTGGGCGATCTTTTTCCTCGTCTTTGCGGTGCGGAAAACTATGCAAGCAATTCCAGCTGATATTGGGGATAAGTCGGTTTTTGAATATCTCAAACAAAAGCCTTCTGTTCCAGCTTAGCGATCTCTAAAATGTTGCAACCGCAGATAAACGCAGATAAACGCAGATAAACGCAGATAATGTGTTTATCTGTGTTAGCAAGAAATGGAGTAATTTAGGCAATTGCTTGAAGAACGCGCATATTGGTTAGCTTGGTCGCAAATTCCGGGAATAGGGCCGATTTTACTGAAGCGACTCCAACAGCACTTTGGTAATCTGGCGGGGGCGTGGTCAGCAAGTGCAGCGCAATTGCGACAAGTGGAGGGATTTGGGGTTAAAACATTGGTGACAGTGGAGGGAAAGCGATCGCAACTCGACCCCGCTCAATTTCTTCTACAATACCAGCAGAAAAACCCTTATTTTTGGACACCAGCAGATGCCGATTATCCCCGTTTGTTACGAGATATTCCCAATCCTCCACCAGTGCTACATTACCGGGGAAAAGTGCAAACCCAAGAAAATCAAGGTTTAACAGCAACAGTGGGAATTGTCGGGACTCGTCAACCTTCCGAATACGGTATCCGTTGGACGCGCAGAATTAGCGCCGCTTTAGCTAAACAAGGATTTACAATTGTTTCGGGGATGGCGGAGGGAATTGACACCGAAGCGCATAGTGCCTGTTTAGAGGCGGGTGGACGGACAATAGCGGTTTTTGGTACTGGGATAGATGTTATTTATCCGTCGCGCAATCGCAATTTATCCGCACAAATAACAGGAAATGGTTTGCTTTTAAGCGAATATTCGGCTGGTACCCCACCCGATCGCACTCGTTTTCCCGCCCGCAATCGAATTATTGCAGCTTTGAGTCGCGCCGTTTTAGTGATGGAAGCACCCAGAAAATCTGGTGCTTTAATTACTGCCGACGTTGCTAAAGATTTCGGTCGAGATGTTTACGTGCTGACTGCCCGTTTGGACGATTATCAATCCCACGGTTGTTTGAATTTATTAACCAAAGGAGCGACAGCAATTCCTGTTGAATTTGAGGAACTATTAAAAATGTTGGGCGCGACGCCGCCTGCGGATACGGAAAATTTTGCTTCTTTACCTTTATTTGCTCAAACCCAGGCGTCAAATGCACCGCCAATGCCGGATTTAGAACCGGAATTAAAACAAGTTTGGCAGGCAATTTCTTCAGAAGCTACGCCCTTCGATTTAATTGTACAAAAAGCTGGCTTACCGGCAGGAGGGGTTTCGAGTGCTTTATTGCAGTTGGAATTAATGGGGTTGGTAACTCAATTGCCAGGAATGAGATATCAAAAATGTTAGTAATTTGAATAGTAAATCTCACAATAAATGTCTAATGAAGGCTCAAGAGAGGCAGAAAGGAAATATTTTACTTGTTGACGATACGCCGGACAACCTTCGCCTTTTATCTTCAATACTGACCGAGCGAGGGTACGCAGTTCGCAAGGCTAGGTCAGGTCAGATTGCATTGACTTCCGTAAAGACAGCGCTGCCTGATTTAATTTTGCTCGATATTAATATGCCGGAGATGGACGGTTATGAAGTTTGCAGCAAACTGAAAGCTTCGGAACAAACTCGTGATGTGCCGGTGATTTTTATCAGCGCTCTCAGTGAGGTAATGGATAAGATCAAAGCCTTTGCTGTCGGTGGCATAGACTACATCACCAAACCTTTTCAAACTGAAGAGGTGATCGCCCGCGTGGAAAATCAACTGACGATCGCACGTCAGCGTTTATCGCTACAAGAGCGAACAGCACAGCTAGAAAAAGAAATCAAAGCACGCCAACAAGCTGAAGAAGAAATTCGACTCTTGCTAACAATGGCTCAAGCGATTAGTACTGCCACAGATTTCGATACCGCCTTAGAAGTTATCTTGCAGCAAGTTTGCCAAACAACTGATTGGATTTACGGCGAAGCTTGGATTCCCACCACCGATACATCAGCTTTAATATGCAGTCCTCGTTGGTACTGTCAGCGGGAAAAGATTGACCCAACTCTGGTAGATGCGATCGCACGTTTCCGAGAATACAGCGAAGTTCTCACTTTCTATCCCGGTGAAGAAATTCCCGGCAAAGTTTGGTCAACGCGACAATCCGCCTGCGTTAACGATTTCAACGAAATGGAAGATGCTCTCCTAAGATTAGAACTGGCGACACAATGCGACTTAAAAGCTGCTTTTGGCGTACCTATTGTTCCTATGGGCAATATACAGCAGCCAGAAGAACAGGGCAGTTATTTGCTGAGTTCTCAATCTCCTGTTTTGGCGGTGTTAGTTTTCTTCGCTCTCTCAAGTAGTTCGGACGACAAGCGCTTGTGCGAGTTAGTTAGTGTGGTAGCAGCCCAGTCGGGAACGGTGCTGCAACAGAAGAAAGTCCAAGCAGAAATGAAAGCTCTGTTTGCGGCGATGACCGATACGGTAGTAGTTCGGGATGTTTCCGGACGTTGCCTCAATGTTATCCCTACAAATACGATGAATTTGTACAAACCTGCAACCGAAACGATCGGCAGGAAAGTCCACGAAACTTTACCGGAAGCCGAAGCAGATTTGATTCTCCAAGCGATCCTAGAAGCGGTTTCCACACAAAAAACCGTTGAAATTGAATATAGTTTGCCCATAGGAGGTAAAGATATTTGCTTTGCCGAGACGATTTCGCCGCTTTCTTCTGAAACGGCGATTTTGGTGGCGCGGGACATCACCGAGCGCAAGCAAGCCCAGTCAGATCTGCAAAAAGAGCAAGAAAAGTCAGAACAGTTATTACTCAATATTTTGCCAGAGGCGATGGTCGAGCGATTGAAAGAAAATCCAGGTGCGATCGCCGAACATTTCCATGAAGTCACTATTTTATTTGCCGATATTGTCGGTTTTACTCTTCTGTCGGCGCGAATCTCACCAACTGAATTAGTTAATTTGCTCAATGAGATTTTTTCTAAGTTTGACGAACTCACAGAAAAACATGGTTTGGAAAAAATCAAAACGATTGGCGACGCTTATATGGTAGTAGGTGGATTGCCTGTTCCTAAAGAAAATAGTGCAGAAGCTATTGCGGATATGGCGCTGGATATGCAAGCTGCGATCGACCAATTTCAAATGAAGTGTAGCGAAAAATTACAAATCCGCATTGGTATTAATACTGGAGCAGTCGTAGCAGGTGTAATTGGGATGAAAAAATTTATTTACGACCTCTGGGGAGATGCTGTCAATGTTGCTTCTAGGATGGAATCATCCGGTATACCGGGCAAGATTCAAGTCACCTCAGCAACTTACGAAAAGTTAAAAAATCGCTATAAGTTCGAGAAACGCGGCAAAATTTCTGTTAAAGGTAGGGGAGAAATGATAACTTACTGGTTAGTTGCAAAATCATTGCCTAAATAAAAGCGAATAAATAAAAACTAGACAATAGATGATGAATTTGTTAAAATATATTTCATATTTTGCTTTTTTATTAGCTGACAATAATTACAAGGCGTGCATTTATAGTATACCACACACAAGAAGACAAAAGATGCTTAAGATTGACGGTTACCTTATTCTCAGTCAAGTTTACGAAAGTACCAATTCCCTAGTTTATCGCGCTATCCGACAACAAGACAATCAACCTGTTATCCTCAAAGTCCTCAAAGAAGACTATCCAACAGCTTCCGAACTTACCCGCTACAAGCAGGAATATGAAATTACCAGACATCTGAATCTGGACGGGGTAATTAAAGTTTATAGTTTAGAACCATTACAGAGAACTTTGGTGATGATCTTGGAGGATTTTGGCGCATCATCTTTAAAACAGTTGATGAACAAATCAAAAGCGGCGGGACAACAGATGCTGCTAACAGAATGTCTGGCGATCGCTATTAAAATAACTGAGACGTTGGGACATATTCACAGTAGCAATGTTATCCACAAAGATATAAATCCTGCCAATATTGCTTATAACCCCAAAACCAGAGTTTTAAAACTCATCGACTTTGGTATTTCTACACAATTAACGCGGGAAAATCCCACCCTAAAAAATCCTCACATTTTAGAAGGTACGCTCGCCTATATTTCCCCAGAACAAACCGGACGGATGAACCGTTATTTGGATTACCGCACAGATTTTTATTCTCTCGGTGTCACCTTCTACGAATTACTAACCGGACAACTGCCTTTTGAAACCAATGATGCACTGGAATTGGTACATTGTCATATTGCCAAACAGCCAGTACCACCCGATCGATTTAAAATTCAAAAGTCAAAATTAAAAAATGATGAACTTAATAAAAGCCAAAAAATTCCGAAAGTCGTTTCAGATATAGTGATGAAACTGATGGCGAAAACAGCGGAAGAGAGATACCAAAGTGCTTGGGGAATCAAAGCGGATTTAGAAGAATGTTTGACTCAGTTACAAACAAAAGGAAATATCTCTGCATTTCCCCTTGCTGCCAAAGATATCTCTGATAAATTTCAAATTTCCCAAAAACTCTACGGACGAGAGGCAGAAGTTGAAACTTTATTAGCAGCATTTGAGCGAGTAGCTGGGGAAAGCCAAAAATCAAAAGCCAAAAGTCAAAAAAATGGTCGTCAATCTCAAATCCTAAATACCAAATCCCAAATCGAGATGATGTTGGTGGCGGGTTACTCTGGCATCGGTAAATCATCATTGATTGCCGAAATTCACAAGCCTAATAGCCAACTGCGCGGCTATTTCACAGAAGGTAAATTCGATCAATTTCAGCGCAATATTCCCTATTCTGCCATAGTAAGCGCTTTTAAAGAATTGGTGCGACAACTGTTAACAGAAAGCGAAGCACAACTAAATTTATGGCGAGAAAAACTTTTAGTTGCTTTTGGTGAGAACGGTCAAGTTATTATTGATGTAATTCCAGAAGTGGAATTGATTGTGGGCAAGCAGCCACCTGTGCCAGATTTAGGGCTATCTGAATCTAAAAATCGTTTTAATCTGGTCTTCCAAAAGTTTATTAGGGCATTTTGTGCCAAAGAACATCCCCTCGTTATCTTTCTTGACGATTTGCAGTGGGCAGACTCTGCCACGCTCAAGTTAATCGAACTGATGATGACGGATACGGATATGCAATATTTATTTTTGATTGGAGCGTATCGGGATAACGAAGTCAGCCCAACACATCCCTTAATGATGACGTTGGATAAGTTGCGTAATTTGGGAGCCACTATTAATTTTATTACCTTATCTCCTTTAAAAATCGAAC
>NZ_JACJUP010000312.1:0-6109 GCF_014748295.1 Planktothrix sp. FACHB-1355
GGGGAGTGGGGGAAGTATTAAATAAATTTGCTTCTGTTTTCCGATTTTCCTGTTGTCCTGTTTTCCGCTTCTCCCGCTCTCCCGCTCTCCCGCTCTCCCGCTCTCCCGCTCTCCCTCTGCTCCATTCCTGACAAATGCGACGAGTCGCTTCCAGTCCGTCCATCTCTGGCATCTGCACGTCCATGAACACCAAATCGTAAGGCTGGCGGTGCAAAGCTTCCAGCGCCTCTCGTCCGTTATTGGCAACATCGGCGCGATAGCCCAACTTATGGAGCATTTGCAAAGCTACTTTTTGGTTTAAGCTTACGTCTTCTACGAGCAGAATGCGTAACGGCAGTTCTTTTGCCATTTGGCAATCAAATTGGGAAAGTGAGGCGCGGTCAGAACTTAACGAGACAAGTTGTTTGCTTAAAATCCGAGTCAAAACATTATAAAGCTGAGATTGCTTGATCGGCTTACTCAAAAAAGCTGCAAAGTTAGCTCGTTGTGCGGCTTCTTCTTTTCCCACCCAAGCTACAGAACTGAGCATCACCAAGGGTAGTTTTTCGCAGTTCGGTACCGAGTGAATCTGCGCCGCCAGAATTATACCATCCATTTCTGGCATTTGCATATCCAAAACGGCAATATCAAACTGCTCTCCAGTGCTAAGCAATTCTAGAGCTTCAGGGCCGGAATTAGCCGATCGCACCAGCATTCCCCAGGATTGTGCTTGCAGGGTGAGAATTTTGCGGTTAGTGGCGTTGTCATCTACTACTAGCAGTCGTTTTCCGCTTAAATCTGGCTGTAGAACTTGAAGGTCAACTAGAGGTATAGCGGGAGCCGACTCGGCTCGCATGGTGAAGTAAAATGTAGAACCATCTCCTGGAGTGCTTTCTACCCACATTCTGCCGCCCATCATTTCGCTGAGCCGTTTGCTAATCGCCAATCCCAGTCCCGTACCGCCGTAGCGGCGAGTCATTGAAGAATCAACTTGGCTGAAGGGCTTAAACAGTCGCGCTAAGCGTTCTGGAGAAATACCGATACCGGTATCTTTGATGGCAAATTCAATTTCGTAAGTTGTCAGTTGTCGATCGTTTCGATCGGCATTTGATAGCTGACGGCTGACTGCTGAGACAACGACTTCACCCCGTTCTGTGAATTTAACCGCATTACCGATCAGATTTACTAAAATCTGTCGCAGTCGCGTCACATCTCCCACTATGGCGCAAGGTGTTTGCGGATCGATTAAATAAGCTAAATCTAGATTTTTTGCTGCTGCTGCTGGGGCTAAAAGGTCTAACGCTTCCTCAACGCAAGTCCGAAGGTTAAAGGATTGTGTCTCTAAATCCAGCTTGCCAGATTCAATTTTAGAAAAATCTAAGATATCGTTAATGATGGTTAACAGGGCGTCGCCGCTAGCGCGAATGGTTTCTACAAAGTCCTGCTGTTGGGGAGTAAGCTTTGTATCCAGCAGCAATCCGGTCATACCGATGACTGCATTCATGGGTGTGCGAATTTCGTGGCTCATCATCGCCAAAAACTCGCTTTTCGTCCGATTTGCTGTTTCTGCTTCTCTTTTTGCCTGTTCTAGTGCCATATTTTTGATCGTTAATTCTGAGCGCCCTTGGGTTTCCACTTTGAGCAGATTGGCTTGTGCAAGGGCGATCCCGACTTGCGCCGCTACTGATTCCAGCAGCTCGATTTCATCTGCTGTCCACTCGCGCAAGCGATCGCACTGATGCAAGCATATTCCTCCGTTTGCTTCTCCTTGGTAGGATGCGCGAACTGACAGGATAGATTTGACGCCTAGCTGGCGCAAAATCGGTTCGCCCTCTTTTACAAAAGGGTCGGCGTAAACATCCGCGCAGGCTAAAGTTCGGTCTTGTGCGATCGTCTGTTCTAGATAGGAATTGCCAACACTAGGAATGTTTATATGCAGTGCGGATGGGTAACCGGGCTCCACATACTCAACAACAAAGGGAATTTCAGGAGTTGGTTGAGTTACGTAGGTATAAATTAAGCAGCGATTCACACCAAACGCCTTACCCAGCAAACTACTTGCTGTCTCAAAGATTTGCTTGGTATCGAGGCTCTGCCGTATTTCTTGGGTTATTTGTTTGAGCAGCAAAGCCCTGCTAAATTGTTGTTCTAATGCTTCTTGTGCTTGCTTTCTTTTTGTAATATCAAAGCGAATTGCTAGATACTGATATGGTTTTCCTTTCTTATCTAAAAATGGCACAATTGTGCTATCAGCCCAATAAAATGTGCCATCTTTGGCGCGATTTTTGATTTCGCCTTGCCAAACTTCCCCACGGGTAATGGTTGACCAAAGTTCTTTAAAGAAATCCGGGGGATGATAATTTGATTTGAGTAGGCGGTGGTTTTGACCGATCAGTTCTTCTCTAGAATATTGAGAAATTTCGCAGAATTTATCGTTGGCGTAAGTAATATTGCCTAGTCGGTCGGTAATGGCTACTATTGCCGCTCGATCGACAGCTAATTTTTGAAATCCCAGTTCTCGCAGCATTTTATCGAAAGCTTCTGCGGATTTTTTGCGTTCGCTGATATCGTTTCCGATGCTCAAAAATCCAGTAATATTGCCTGCTGTATCTCGCAATGGCGTTACCGACAAGAGTACTGGAAAACGGGAACCATCTTTACGAATATACGACCATTCGCGCTCATCGGTTTGCCCCTGGCGTGCCCGAGTAACCAATACTTCAAATCCTGGCTCGATTGTAATTCCAAGCTCCTGGGATAGTTCTTGCGCTCGTTGTGCAATTTCGTCTTTATCGTGAATAATGGCAGGGGTTGTTTTGTGGATCGTTTCTGCTGCTGTGTATCCCAGCAATCGTTCGGCGGCGGCGTTAAATGTACAAATTGTACCGTCTGCTGTGGTGGAAATAATTGTATAATTAGTGCTATCTAGAATTGCTTGCTGTAGAGAGGCAAGTGCCTGAAGTTTTTCTTCCGTTTTTTCTCGTTCGGTTATTTCTTGTTGTAGCTTTCTGTTAGTAATTTCAACTTGTCTGGTGCGAAGCTTTGCTGTTTGTGCAAAATATATTGCTACTGCCAATGTCCATGCTGTTAGCAAACCGCCTATTAATACTACTGTGGGCAGCGGATTGCGGACTTTTTCTAGTAATGTTGGAGCCAACCATATTTGCATATGTAATTTATTATTATTAAAGGCAATATCTATTTTTTGGCTAGATTTATTGTTTAAATTAATATAATTGGGATTATAACTATAAATTTGTTCTTTACCGTCAAATATGGCAATAGCATATCCATCTAGATGATGTTCTGTTAAAACTTTTTGCATTAATGAATCAACTCGAAATACCCCAAGGATAAACCCCTCATTTTTTTGGCCTTTGAAAATAGGGACATACACTAAAAATCCCTTGCCTTCTTGGACTAGATTGACAATTTTAGTAACAGTTGTTTTCCGGTTTTTTAGAGCGTTTTGTAGTGCTACTCGTCGTCGCGTATCGACACTAAGGTCAAGGTTTTGCGCTGCTTCGTTGCCTGCTAGCGGTACGATCCAGCGAACCCGAAATGAGGTGTCTACCCATTCGATCGCCTGATAGCCTCCGAAATCGTTTATGTAAAATTTGGCATCAGATTCCCACTCGTTTCTGGGTGTCTCTCCTCGCATTTGCCACCGTTCTTTCATCCGTTCCAATGCTTTGATGCGAGTTTCTACCTGTTGTGTAATTTCAGTTTGCAAAAATTTTGATTCAACCTGGATCGACTGTTCGATTTGTTCGTTTTGTTGCGCTATTATAGATTGCCAAATAAAAATAGTTGCTATTGTCATAACAATAACTATATAAATAGGTACCAAATACAGTTTATAGTTGATTTTTTTTGAAGTAAATAGCATATTTAAAACCTAAGTTAAAATTTCTAACGATCGTAGCTTAAGCTTGTTGTAAATGCGTGGCGCTCGTCTGATACAAAGTTTCAAAATTTATCGGGTTTTCTAAATAAGCATAAATATTTGCTGAAAAATAAGTTCGAGGTTGAACATAGCAGTTCCTCCAGCAGTTAGTTCTGAATTAGATGTTCTAAAAATTTACCGAAAATGGTTGAGTAACCCCCATGCAGTGGCGCTGGCGATCGGCTTAGAGAAAAAGTACCCTTGTCCATATTCGCATTGCAGCGCCTGGAGTTGCGCCAGCTGCTCGACTGTTTCTACACCCTCTGCGATCGCATCCATACCCAAACTGTGAGCGAGGGTGACGATCGTTCGCACAATTTCTAAACTGTCGCTATCGACGCCCAGAGATGAGATAAACGAACGGTCGATTTTTAAAGTATCGATCGGCAGTTGGTGGAGACGCGCCAAACAAGAGTAACCGGTGCCAAAGTCATCGATGGAAAGCTGAATGCCTAAATCTTTTAACTGTTGCAACATTCTCTTTTCGGAAACCATATTTCCGGCTAACTTGCTTTCGGTGATTTCCAGTTTCAAACTCCCAGGGTATATGCCAGTTTCCCGCAGAATGCGATCGATTTGCTCGATTAAGTCAAGTTGCGATAACTGGAAGCCAGATAAATTGACGCTCAAAGTCAAGGGAACTTCGGTTGGAAAAGCCTGCTGCCAAACAGATATCTGGCGACAAGCTTCCCGCAGCACATAGCGATCGATCGCGGCAATCAGTCCTGTTTCTTCTGCCAGAGGGATAAACTCGCTTGGGGAGATAATACCTCTCTTGGGGTGCTGCCAGCGTACTAGCGCCTCAAATCCGCTAATGCGACTGCTTTTAAGCGCGACGATCGGCTGATAGTAAACTTGCAACTCGCGACGTTCGATCGCTCGCCGCAAATCTGTTTCCATCTGCAATTGCGCTACAGCACCTGTGTGCCATCCGGGCTCAAATATGGCATAACAAGCTTGTTTGACGCGCTTGCAAGCGTGCATTGCCGTATCGGCAGCTTGCAGGAAATCTTCCGGTCGCCTATATCCTATAGAGCTGAGGGCAATGCCAATACTGGCGCTGATGTAAACTTCGCGTCCATCCAGTAGGAAAGGTAATTGTAGCGCGTCGTAGATAGAATTTGCTATCTCGGTAACTTCCTCCTGTTGCTCTACAGGAGTAAGAATAATGGCAAACTCGTCTAATCCCACTTGCGCCACGAAAAAATTGAGGTTTTGGCTTTTTTCCTGGCAATTGTATGGAAATGTGGATTTTGAATTGTGAGAGAGGCGATCGATTTCTTTTAATTCTCTCAATTCTGTATTCTCCATAGCAGATTTTGATGGAAAATCTGCTTTTTCAAGTTCCAAGTTGTTAACGAGCAGGCACCCAAAATTGCTCAGGCACTCCTCTAAGCGACGAGCTGTGGCAATCAGGAGTCGATCGGCAAGTAGGTGTCCCAGGCTGTATTTGACTATCTGGAAGCGGTTCAGATTCAAAAACAGCACGGCAAATTTGCCATCGGAGACGGGGGAGAATGTTTCTCTGCTACCCTTGTGGCTTCTGGCAATCAAATTTCCCAATCGCTCTAGGAACAAAGCTCGGTTGGGCAGTTTGGTGAGGGCATCGTAAAAGGCATAATAACGCAGTTGTTCTTCCGCTTGTTTGCGATCGCTAATATCGGCGATCGTAGCCACGTAGCCGGTGACTTTTCCATTTGGGTTTGTTTCGGCGATCGCCTGACCCAATACCCAAGTTACAATTCCATCCGGACGCGCAAACCGATACTCGGATTTAAAGCACAAATTTTCTTTGGCTTCCCGATACCATTGGTTGAGAACGCGCTGTCGATCTTCGGGGTGTATCGCTTTTGTCCACCCTTCACCCAAAGCTTCTGCTAGCGTCAGTCCGGTAATTTCGCACCATTGCTCGTTGACGTGCAGGCAGTGACCTTCCGCATCTGTGTAGAAAATGCCGACCGGCGATACTTTTTCCAAAATTTGATAGCGACGTTCGCTCTCTTGTCGCTTTTGCTCTGCTCGTTTGCGATCGGTAATGTCGCGACTGACTGTGGCAATGGCGACAGGCTTATTTGTATCGGGGTCTTCGATCGCAAACGAGTTTTGATAAATTGCGATCGGTGTGTTAGTCTTAAAATGCCTAAAGCGATATTCTCCTTGCCAAGAGCCATTCTGCACGATTTT
>NZ_JACJUP010000313.1:0-6151 GCF_014748295.1 Planktothrix sp. FACHB-1355
AATGTGATTTCCAGGTATTTCGTGAATCTCCAGTCCCGCAGCAGCCAAATCTTTCCAGCCGAGTTCGGGATTTTCGGGATTAAAGGCATCGCGATCGCACGCACGGAAAAAGATAATTTGACCGGAATAAACTTGCGGGATATATTTTTTCATCGCCTTCATGTTGAGTTGGAAAACTTGATGAAAGCGGCGAAGTTCGGTAACGCCAAAATCAGCAGGCATTTTCAGAGCAGACTTACCTTTTTCCAAAAAGTAAAGCAGCCTTTCTTCATCGTTCATCTGTTCGAGTTCGTTTGCTGAAATCGAAATATCCGCACCAACGCCGAGTGCATAAGCCATCGTTTTGAGGTCATCATCTTCTAAATTTTCTGATGGTAATTGACCGGGGCTAGGAGTATCGAGCAAGGTAAGCATTGCTACTTTTTGACCTAGTTTTTGTAGCTGTTGTGCCATCTCGAAAGCTACAGTTCCGCCAAAAGAAGAACCGCCCAAAAAATACGGCCCTTCAGGTTGCACGACCCGCAAGGCTTTAATATATTGAGCCGCCATTTCTTCAACTGTAGTCAGAGGTTCTGCTTTTCCATCTACTCCTTGCGCCTGGAATCCATAAACAGGAAAATCAGGCAGATAACGTGCTAATTCCCGATAAATATAGACGTGACCGCCAATGGGATGCACTAAGAAAAGAGGTTTTTTGGTGTTGCTACCAGTTTGAATTTCCACTAGCGTGGAATTAGAGGTTGTTGGCAATGTTGACTGTGCGATTAATTTAGCTAAATCGGCAATAGTCGGTGCATCGATCAGGCTATGGGCTGACAATTTTGTATTAGTGGCTTCGCTTATCTTGGCAATTAAATGAATTGCTAGGAGAGAATCTCCCCCCAATTCAAAGAAGTCATCGTGGATACCAATTTTGTCGATACCTAGAGATTGTTGCCAGATTTTAGCAATAGTTTGCTCGATGCGATCGCGAGGTTCTACATAAGCGTTATTGAGTTTCGGTCGCGAGTTTAGCAGTTTGGATGATTTGGTTTCCTTTTGAGATTGCAAGTGCTGTAGTTCTTTAGAAGTTTTGTACTGCTGGTATCGAATTATAAAATCTTGCGTCGATACCATAATTTGAGGCAATGTAGTTCCTAAAATGCGCTTAAATGCCTCCATTCCTTCGTTGGGAAATATGCCTTGTTTGAAACTTGTTTCGCGCCACTTTTTGAGTTGTTCTGATGTGGCTGCATTGGCTGCTTGTCCTACTTCTTGCCAGCCATCCCAGTTAACTGAAATGGTCAAGCGATCGCATTTAGTAGTATTGTAATGTGCGAAGGCATCGAGAAAAGCATTAGCACCGCAATGGTCTACTAAACCAAGTCCAGCGATAAATGAATTCAGAGACGAACAAAGGATCAGGAAATCTAGGTTAAAATCCTTCAGCAAAGCGTCAATTACCAAAGTTCCTTTTACTTTTGGGGCTAAAAGATTGGCTAAATTTTCTTTGGTTTTCAGTTGAATCATGCCTCCGGGTGAAATTCCAGCCGCGTGGATAACTCCGTTAATTGTGCCAAAGCGATCGCACGCATTAGCTATTACTTTTTGCATTTCCTCTAAGTTAGCTACATCTGCGCTGGCTACCAGAATTTCTGCACCCAAAGCTTCTATTTGTTGCAATTTCCGAATTTTGCAACTGATGCTATCTTTCTCTTCGTGAGTAGCTAACCATTGTTGCCATTCATGTTTGGCGGTCAAGTGCGATCGACCGATTAAAACTAATTTTGCTTGCACTTTTTCTGCCAGATATTCCGCCAGCACTAATCCAATTCCACCCAATCCACCTGTAATTAAATAAACTCCCCCTTCTCTCAAATTTAATTTTTCTGCACCATCCAATTGGACGGCTTCAAAAGTTTGTACCCAGCGATGATTGCCCCGATAAGCAATCACTAAATCGGATGATTTTGCAGTTATTTCCGCGAACAGATAATCGGCGATTTTCTCTTTTTGTCTATTTCCTGTTTCCGGAAATACAACATCAATGCTGCGACAACTTATGTTTAAGTATTCTTGCGGAATAACTTTACATGGCCCCAAAATAGTTGCTTTCGGCGGACAAAGTATCTCATCGCCAGTTACCTCCTGCATATTATTTGAGATAACCGCGATTTCAATTTCCTCGCTAAAATCCTGTTTTCCAAGTGCTTGCGCCAGAAAAAGCAAACTGTAGAAACCTAAATTTTGAGAATCTTCCAGAACTTCGATTTCTAATTCATTGTTTGGCGTGACACTCCATAAATGAACGATTTTTTGAGGAGTTTTATTCAATTTCCGAACTTCTTTCAGCAAAGCGTCATAATCATCGCGTTGTTGAGGGTCGATCGTATAGACGATATCGCTGTGAAAGGTGAACTCATTACCCGCTTTTACAACAATAACATCCTGGTTTTCTTGTTCCAGCTTCCTCACCAGTTGTTCACCTACACCGCACTCATCAACAAACAATAACCAACATTGTCGATTAATTAGCTTATCCGGTTTTGGAGGTAGAGAGCGTTGCCAAGATGGAGTATAAAACCAATCGGCAATATTCGGCTTTTTCTCTAAGGCAAATTCTGATTTTTCAACAGCATTTTCTCGATTAACCGTAAATGCTGAAGGTGCGGCTATATCTGCCGATGCAGAAGCTTTAGCCAACAAAATATGGTGCCCTAAAACGTCGTTTCCAGGCAAAGCCGCCACGTCAACAAATCCATGATTTCGTAATGCCTCAATCCACTGCTTTTTCGATAAAAATGGATTACCTTGACTGCGTTCTCCATCATCCAAAGGTTTCATCATTAAACCATCGGTGATGTTGTAATCCATTTGAGCTTGCGTTACTTCCCAAATTAATAACAAACCGTCGGGAGCCAACAAAGAGCGGATATGAGCTAAACTTTCCTCTATATTGCGGGTGACGTGCAACACCTGAGCGGCTATTATTACATCAAAGCTGTGCGGTTCATAACCTTGCTTTTCAGGAGGTTGTTCGATATCTAATAGGCGATATTGAACATGAGGATAATCGCTAAACTTTTGCTTGGCTTTGTCTAAGAAAAAACGAGCAACATCAGTGAAAATGTAGTTAGTTTGCTGCGGTGGTAAGACAGGTAATAACTCGGTTGTAGTGAGTCCCATTCCCGCGCCTATTTCCAAAATTCGCAGATTTACTTGCGGCGATAACGACTTCACCAATTGCTGCAAACTTGTTCGCAGGATATTGTTGTGATAAGGAAGCAGAGGTAAAGATCGACCTATACTTTCCGCTACATCATAGAAGCTTTCAGCAAATATTAACTGTAGCGGATCTTCTTTGCCAACAAGTATGGAGACAAGCTTTTGCCGATAGGTTTGCATAACTTCTGCCCATTGAGGCGTGTCTGCCCATTTTGCTTTTACTTCTTCTTCAAGAGCATTGACTGAATCTGGGTAAATTGTTACAAGATTGGTAAATTTTTCTCCATCTTGCTGTAACTGCCCTTCTTCAACCAAACTCTTCAACCATTGCGATATTAATTGCTTGTGACGCGGCAGAATAGGGAATCGATCGAACAACTCTTCCACAGAATACTTTTCGTCTGGATTGCTAAATGCGCCCAATTCTCTCAAGGCAAGGTTCATGTAAGCAATACACAAACGCTCCAAACACTCTTTCTTTCCTAGATAGGTTGGATTGTCAAATTTCGATATTTCCGCAAGTGCCTGTATCTTTCCTGCTTCTAATATTGATGTCCATTCGGGTACAGAGTTTCTGTTTTTATCACCTACTATTTTTTGCGCTTCAATCCAATAGCGTTGACGCTCAAACGGATAAGTTGGCAAAGGTACGCGATCGCGTTTTTCTTGGCTGTAAAATCCCGACCAATCTATTTGTATTCCCGATAGCCAAAGTTTGCCTACTGCGTTTAACAAAAAGGCAACATCGGATTGTCGATCTTGCGGATGTCTTAAAGAAGAAAGTACAATGCGATCGCTAACTTTATCTAAATGCTGTTTTGCGAGGGTAGTCAGCATTTTTCCGGGGCCAATTTCTAACAGCACCCAATCGGATTCTTGCCATAATGTTTGCAATCCCGAACTAAAAAGCACTGTTTGGCGCAAATGTCTCGCCCAATAATGCGGATTTGTTGCCTCTTCTGCGGCGATCCAAGTGCCGGTAACGTTAGAAATGTAGGGAATTTGTGGTGCTTTCAGGTTTACTTTTTTCACCTGTTCTGTAAATACCTCTAAAATTGGTTCCATCATCTGAGAATGGAACGCATGGGAAGTATGCAGGCGACGACATTCCACGCCTTTTTCTAACAGTTTTTGTTCCAGTACTTCGATCGCATCTGTCGCACCGGAAACAACGCACAGAGATGGCGCGTTAATTGCAGCAAGCTCAAGTTCTTTACCCAGTAGAGGTTGCACTTGCTGTGCAGTCAGCGGTACTGCCAGCATCGACCCTGGTAGCATTTGCTGCATCAATTTTCCCCGTACAGCTACTAGCGATAGTGCTTCTTCCAGCGAGAAAACGCCAGCGAGACAAGCGGCGACATATTCGCCGATACTGTGACCGATCGCACCTTGCGGATGCACACCCCACGAGATCCATAATTTAGCTAAAGCGTATTCGATCGCAAACAAAGCTGGTTGTGCGATCGCAGTTTGCTGCAATTGACCCCTCCAAAAATTCTTGTGGGATAGGCATCCTGCCTGTCTCTGAGATTCTTTTCTGGAGATGTCTAATTGTTCTGCTTGTTCCGCGCTTGCATACAGCACATCGCGCAAATCCAATCCCAGATATGGGATGAGAAATTCCGCACAAAAATCGATTTCTTCTCTAAATATCGGTTCTAGTTGGTAGAGTTCCGCCGCCATGTTTGCATATTGCGAACCTTGACCGGAAAACATGAAAGCAACAGGTCGATTTTTAACTTCTCCAAAGTTAGTAAAAACTCGTTTCGGATCGAGTTGAGAAAGTGCCGTAACAGCATCTTCTCGGTCTTGGCAAACTAATATCCGTCGATGATTGAAAGCTTTTCGACCAATTCCAAGCGTGTAAGCAGCATCAGCCAGGTTAATTTCAGGATAATTATTTAAATGTTCAACTAAATTAGCAGTGGCGGTATCGATCGCAGATTCAGTTTTAGCAGATAAAACTAGCAATTGCCAAGGTCTAGAATCTCCCGATGGTTCGAGAATAGGCGCTTCTTCTAATACCACATGAGCGTTAGTTCCACCAATACCAAAAGAACTAACACCAGCACGGCGGGGAGTGCCATTTCTCTGCCATTCGGAAAGTTGAGCATTAACGAAAAACGGACTATTGGCGAAATCAATCCGAGGATTGGGTTTTTCAAAGTGC
The DNA here is from genome assembly GCF_014748295.1 of Planktothrix sp. FACHB-1355. Classification (NCBI taxonomy): domain Bacteria; kingdom Bacillati; phylum Cyanobacteriota; class Cyanophyceae; order Oscillatoriales; family Microcoleaceae; genus Planktothrix; species Planktothrix sp. FACHB-1355. Next base: position 5,375 of record NZ_JACJUP010000313.1, read on the forward strand.
AAAGTCGGTGGCAATAATTTGTGTTTGAGTGCTTGTACTGTTTTGATTAAACCAGTCACGCCAGCAGCGGTATCCAAATGTCCGATATTTGTTTTTGCAGAACCGATCGCACAAAATCCTTTCTTCTCAGTATTGGCGCGGAAAGCTTGCGTTAATGCCGCAATTTCGATCGGATCTCCCAAAGGCGTACCAGTCCCGTGCGCTTCAATATAATTAATAGTTTCCGGGTCAACTTCTGCCATCGCCAAAGCTTGTGCGATCGCCTCAGCTTGACCGTCTATACTAGGAGCAGTATAGCCAACTTTCAAAGAACCATCGTTATTAATTGCAAAACCTCCGATCACTGCATGGATGGAGTCGCCGTCTGCGATCGCATCTTCCAATCTCTTTAAGACAACAATTCCCACACCGTTGCCATTCACAGTTCCCTGCGCTTTCGCATCAAAAGCTCTACAATGTCCGTCGGGAGAAAGAATCATTCCTTCTTGATGCAAATAACCTATTTTTGATGGCACGCTGATGGAAACGCCACCCGCCAAAGCGATATCGCATTGGTAATTTAACAAACTTTGACAAGCCAAACAAGTAGCAACTAAGGAAGTAGAACAAGCTGTTTGAACATTGACACTTGGCCCCTTCAAATTTAACTTGTAAGAAACTCGCGTAGGCAAGAAATCTTTATCGTTTGAAATCAACAACTGATAAGTGCCTACCGATTGGATAACTTCGGGATTTGAATAAAGATTGTTTAACAAATAGCCGCTCATTCCGACGCCA
>NZ_JACJUP010000314.1:0-6082 GCF_014748295.1 Planktothrix sp. FACHB-1355
CACCAAGTCACATTTCCGTAACAGATAAAATTATCGTTAAAAGGAATAGAAAATGACTTGACTCCCACTCGGAATCCAAAAGTGGTAAAAATATGAATCAGTGATTGGATCTGGTTGATTCGGGAAAATTTTTTCACTACCGGATGCAACCATTTTGGCATATAAAAGTAGTATTGGTAGTAGAATCGGGTATAGCCTCTATTGTGCGGATGCCAAGGGCCTGTTTTCCAGTGTTGGATAAAAGCATCATATTCGGTGTTAGTCAAAAATTCTTCAAATTTAGATAGCGGTTGAATCGGATAATCTTGCCCAGAGAGATGTATTAGCCAGTCGAAGTCTGAATTACGCTCAAACAGCCAGTCTAGCGCTTCTAGATAGACCTCGAAGAAAGAATATTCATTTCTAATTGGCGGTTTATTTCTTTTAATCAGATCTATTCCTGATAAATCGCTTAAAGAAGTTAAATCCAAATAGGAAGTGCTGAAATCATGGCTAATCAACACCAGGCAATTGGGGCTAGATTTTTTGATAATTCGAGCGAGTCTACAGACCTGTTCTGGGTTATTATGACTTTGGATGAAGTAGCAGACTTTCATGGTTTTTATACTTCACTAATAAACCTGTGTTTCGGGAATTGGTACGACAAACTTTCCTCCCCATTCCCGAATTTTTGCCATTTGTTCCATCACTTCATCTTTGAGATTCCAGGCCAGAATTAACAAGTAATCTGGCTTAGTTTCAAAGATTTTATCTGGAGATAAAATGGGGATATGACTACCGGGCATAAATAATCCTTGTTTGTGGGGATTGCGATCTACTACGTAATCGATAAAGTCTGTACGAATACCGCAGTAATTGAGCAGGATGTTGCCTTTGGATGGCGCACCGTAAGCAACAATTACTTTTCCTTCGGCTTTGGCTTGAATCAGAAAGCTTAACAGTTTGCGTTTCGTTTCTTTAACTCTCTCACCAAATTTTAGATAAGTTTCTATGCGATCTAATCCGGCTTGGATTTCTTTTGCTTTCACCCGATATATGCGATCGCTTACAACTGGATTTGGTGCGTTTTCATGCTTTCCATAGATCCGAATTGAACCTCCATGAGTCGGAATTTCTTCTACATCAAAGAGTGTTAAGCCGTGCGTAGCAAATATTTTTTCGACAGTTAATAAAGATAGATAAGAAAAATGTTCTTCGTGAATTGTATCAAATTGATTTCCTTCTACAATCTGCAATAAATGGGGAAACTCCATTGTCAAAATACCAGATGGTTTTAAAACAAGCTTCATTCCCGCTACAAAATCATTTAAATCTGGTACATGAGCTAAAACATTATTTCCTAATAAAAGATCGGCTTGTTTGCCTTGAGAAACCACTTCTTTTGCTGTTTCTACACCAAAAAATCTGACCAGAACAGGAATGCCTTTTTCTTGGGCTACTTTCGCTACATTACCCGCAGGTTCTATTCCTAAAACAGGAATTTGTTTGGCCTGAAAATACTGGAGCATATAACCATCATTACTGGCAATTTCTACAACTTGACTATTTTGGTTAAGCCCCAATTTGGCGATTATCATATCGCTGTAAATTTTGGCGTGTTTTAGCCAACTATCGGAATAAGAAGAAAAGTAAGGGTAATTACCATCGCCAAACATATATTCTGGCGATTCGATTTCTTCTAATTGTACCAAAAAACATTTTTCGCAAACATTAGCACGAATAGGATAAAATTTTTCAACGCGATTAAGCTGGTCTTGACTTAAATAGTCATTCGCGATCGGTGACATTCCTAAATCGGCAAAATTATGTTCGATCGGGGTATTGCAGAAAGCGCAGTGAGAATTTTTCATGGTTGATTTTGTCGTGATATTTTTAGGATTTAATTAACGTTTTTTCTACAGGCAAAAAGTAATTATTTTGTTCTAATCGTAATCGATCGCAGAGTCTGCCTGTGGGCAATTGTACATCATTGTAACTTACTACTTGGTCTTTGGGAATATCTCGCTTGAGGCGACAACCTTCGGCTAAACCTATTGGCAATAGATTTTCTCTTCTTACCACATCGGAATTTTCGCACTGACCGTAGACCAGATAGCCACCGATCCCGTCTAAAGTTTCTCCTGCTTTGAGATTAGTTTTTGCGATCGCCACCACATCTACAACAGGGCCACCCAAAGGCGCTAATATGACATCTTGAAACAATACAACTCTAGCTACTGATATTGGTACTTCAAAGTAGCAGAGATGGTAAGGAGTGTAGAAGCTGTATAGGGGGCCTTCACCTAATTTATAAAGATTGAGATAATGACGATGCTTGGGGTCGTCGTTGGTAGCAAATATAAAGACGCCGGGACTTGGTTTTGCACCTAAAACATAGTCTACAATGCCACCCCATTCTTTTAGTTGGTCAACGTTATACATATTAGTCATTTCATCAACATGACCGGAGTATTCGTATCCCAACATACCGCGTTTTGCAACTCTCATACCCGTGCCATTGGCAACGATCGCTTGCTCAAAAGACATCTTAGTACCATCAGCAAAACTGGTCACCATTTGCGGCGTTTGATCCCAGCGTTTGGCGAAAGCTTCCTGGGTAGTGGGGTTGCGATAATGGTCTTGCAGCCCTTTAATATTACCGCATAAAAGAGGAGTTAATCCAATACTTTTAACGAACCGATAAAGGTTCATTTGTACCCCTGGTTGATCGCCATCGCAAGCGGTGATAATCACGCCTGCGCGATCGGCATAAACTTTCAAAATTGGGCCGATCGTACCATCTAATTCGGCATTCATCAAGATAATATGTTTGCGATAGGATATCGCTTCCATCACGACTTTAGCGGCAAATTCGATCGTACCAGTGACTTCAATTAAAGCATCGATGCTTTCCGCTTGACACAACAACATCGCATCATCAGTTATCGCATATTTCCCTTGAGCGATCGCATCTTCTAAATTGGCAACGTTATTAACAATTTTAACTTCTTCAACTCCCGCTTCATCGTAAGCTCGCTTTGCTTTATCCAAATGTCGGTTAAAAATAGCTACCAGCTTCATTCCCGGCACTGAATTGATAATTTGGTTGGCAATGCCTCGACCCATAGCCCCAGCACCAATCATTGCTACTTTGATGGGGTTTCCTGCTTCTGCGCGTGCTTGCAGCGCTCGATCGACAATAATCATTTTTCTTCTCCTATAACCGATTCTAATAATGGCCAATTTGCATCTTTTAGCGAAATTTCACTCACCGAGAGCGGCCAATTTATATTAAGTACAGGATCGTCATAACGCAGACCTCGTTCGTATCCAGGAGTATAAAACTCGCTTACTTGATAGATTGCTTCAGCTCCATCTGTCAAAGCTTGATAGCCATTGGCAAACATTTCCGGTACATACAAAGCGCAGCGATTTTCATCTGTTAATTCTACCCCAATATGAGATAGATAGGTAGGAGATTCAGGTCGCATATCTACAATTACTTCATAAATAGCGCCTTTTGTACAGCGAATCAATTTTGCTTCTGTTACCGGAGGAATTTGATAGTGCAATCCTCGCAGCGTACCTTTGTTAGGGTTAAAAGATAAGTTCGTTTGGGCGATTGGTGGTTTCAATCCTCTCTCTTCAAAGTCCTTCGCGCAAAATATACGCGCAAAAAAGCCTCGCCGATCGGATATTTTTTCGATCTCGACTAAGAAAGCTCCTTTTAACTGCGTTTCCGTAAATTGCATAATTTAATTTACCGATAAAACAGACGGAGTAGTGATTAACGAGCGAGATAAAATCGGCTTTTCTTCTAAGCTGCGATAGCGTTTAATTTGGTCTTCCACAATCTCTCTTATATCCTGCTTATTGAGATAACTTTGGTAAAATTCTACTATCCATTCAAGGGTTTGCTCCAAGGATAATGCCGGTTGCCATCCCAATTTAGCTTTTGCTTTCGAGCAATCAAGTTTCAAGTAATTGTCTTCGTGGGGATGATGCGCTGCATCTAATTCCCAAATCGCTCCATTTCCCCATAATTTTGTTAGCTTTTCCACAATCCAAATTACAGGTTTGGCATCTTCTTCGTTAGGGCCAAAGTTCCAAGCTTCGGCATACTCTGGCCCATATTTCCATAAATGTTCGGCTACGCACAAATAACCGCTCAAAGGTTGCAAGACGTGCTGCCAAGGACGAGTGGCATGGGGGTTGCGAATTAAGACCGATCGCCCCATCATAAACGATCGCATAATATCCGGTATTAACCGATCTGCCGCCCAGTCACCGCCACCGATGACGTTACCTGCTCTGACACTTGCTATTGCTACCCGATGGCGATCGTAATTAGCAGCAGAAAAATAAGAATCTCGATAGGCAGCAATTACTATTTCCGCACAAGCTTTGCTACTGGAATAGGGGTCTCGACCTCCCAAAGTTTCATTTTCGCGATATCCCCAAACCCATTCTTTATTTTGATAGCATTTATCGCTAGTAATCGACACCACTGTTCGGACGCTGGGAGTATGGCGAACTGCTTCCAAAACGTTCACCGTTCCGATGATATTTGTTGTGTAAGTTTCCACCGGATACTGATAGGAATAACGCACCAACGGTTGAGCGGCTAGATGAAAAACAATTTCTGGTTGATGTTCTGCCATCACCGCTTGGAAATTTTCCAAGTCGCGAATATCTCCGACGATCGAAATCATTCCCCGCTCAACATTTGCCAGTTCAAACAAACTGGGTTGCGTCGGTGCTGGCAAGGAATATCCTATAGTTGTTGCTCCCAACTTTTGCAACCACAGGGATAGCCAACTACCTTTAAATCCCGTATGACCTGTAATTAAAACTTTTTTGCCATGCCAAAATGTATAATCCATTAATTCACCTGTTTATAACTAAAGATAATTCTTAGCTGCGAAATCTTTACCAGATTTTCCAGGGGGGATTTCCATTTTCCCAAAGATTTTCCAGGTAATTCTTATCCCTGAGAGTATCCATCGGTTGCCAAAATCCATCATGCCTGTAAGCTGATAACTGTTGGTGATGCGCGAGTTTCTGCATTGGTTCTTGTTCCCACACTGTTGCATCATCAGCAATGTAATCGATCGCTGCCGGTTCTACAACAAAATACCCCCCATTAATCCAGGCTCCATCTCCTTGTGGCTTTTCGTGAAAACTACTGATGATAGTTTGATCTTTTGCCAAAGAGATGGCTCCGAAACGTCCGGGTTGCTGAACGGCAGTCAAGGTTGCCAAGGTGCCCTGCTGTTTGTGGAATTCTATTACTTTAGTGATATTTACATCGCTGACTCCATCCCCGTAAGTTAAGCAAAAAGTTTCATTACCAATATGTTCTCTCACTCGCTTCAATCGTCCACCAGTCATGGTTTTTTCGCCTGTATCTACCAACGTGACCCGCCAAGGTTCGGCATAGCCTTTATGAATGTTCATTTGATTAAATCGCAAATCAAACGTGACATCGGACATCCGCATAAAATAGTTGGCAAAATACTCTTTGATCGTATAACCTTTGTAACCGCAACAAATAATAAAGTCGTTAATGCCATAAGCGGAATAAATCTTCATTATGTGCCAGAGAATTGGCTGTCCCCCAATTTCCACCATTGGTTTTGGCTTAATGATGGTTTCTTCGCTTAACCGAGTACCCAATCCCCCTGCTAATATCACTGTTTTCATTGGATTGCCCTTGTTATTATTAAATTTTTTTTATTAATATATTTGAATTTTTATTTGCTTTATCTTATATATCATTAATATATGGGATAAAGCAAGATGAAAATCTAAAAAATAGATTAAAAAAATATAAATTTTTGATGAAAATGCTTTTTTGTACCCTAGCTGAGATGTTTCGGAACTTTTATGCAAATTTTGGCTACCAATCTATAAGGGTTAATTTTCTGGCTTCGCGAATTAATGGCATAACTTCTCATTTATAACCCTTACTACAATTATGTGCGATCGCCCAACCCAAACTACAGTCAAGCTTGTTTGCTACCAAACTTAAAAAAACTCAAAATACTTTGGTACAGATCTGCGGCAAGATAGAAAATCCAGGAGTAAATAATAACTACAGATC
>NZ_JACJUP010000315.1:0-6128 GCF_014748295.1 Planktothrix sp. FACHB-1355
AAATTCATTAAACTGTCCATTCCCAGGCTTGTATCATATCCCGGATTGGCCTCATCAAGACCTAATGTGTGACCAAGTTCGTGCATAGTCAATCTCAATAGCCAGTTATTTGATAATGGCTCGTTGAGTCTGTTGCTGTTAAAGTTAATCCGATTCTGACCTTCAAAGTCATTACCATTGCTAGCCGTCCAATCTATTCGGTTATTTTTTTCATAATCCAGATATGATTCTGCCCAAGCATTCCAATTTTGACCACTTATTTTCTTTGTGCTTTGAGTAACCGCAATTCTTAAGACACCAGTCACAACTTTATCTTGCGTGATGATATTCTCCCAGTTTTTTGCGGCTTGCTCAATAACCTCTTTTTGTATTTGACTGAATTCCCCGTAGAAGTCGAGTTGGATATCTATATCACTGTTGTTTCCATTATTGCCAGGGAAACTACCCAGATTGCTACCACTTGACCCGCCGCTAGAACTTCCGCTTCCAGTGTTATTAATTCCATTATTTCTGAGTTCCCAAAATACCTTTAGAGGATTGAGAGTCCATCCATAAACATCTGCTTGGTTCCAGCGATTGTAACCTGTGGGTTGAGATTTACTTCTATTTACCTGGAAATGCAGGTGGTTTGAGGCACTTGACATACCTACTTGACCAATCACATCACCCGCATTGACCCTACCAGAACTTATATTTACACTACTGAGGTGTCCGTATCGATAGAAGCGACCATCATCACCTGCAACTTGGAGGAAATAATTACCTACTTGATTCTGGACTATACTAACTGTTCCACCGACTAAAGCTTTGACATTAGTTGGAGTCCAGTTCGGAGTATCAATATCTATGCCGTCATGATATCCGTACTGACCACCTGCTGCGGGGTCATTATAGTAACTGGGGTCTTGAACATAACCAGCAGAAGATTTGTATTCTGCACCCAGAAGTTGTTTAGACAATTCATTGTATATTTGCAAGATGGCTTGCTGACTGGAGTAATTTGTTTCATCTGTTTCCACAGACCAATATTTGCCAGTAATTCGAGTATTGTCTCCGGCTGCCCAATTCCATTGATCGTTTGACCAAGAATTAAGTTCACTTAAGTAATTTGAGTTGCCACCATTGCCAGGATAACTACCCGGATTGCCACCGCCATTAGGTGACCCACCTGTTACCTCTTCCCAAGAGAGATCGATGTAAGCATCACCCCGTTCTTCAAAATGGTGGAAGTGAAAATCATACCAGCCACTTTGGGGAACTTGAAACTGAATCTCCTTGTATGCGCCGTAAGCCTGCTGCCATTGATCTTTAGGTGTAATGTCAACCCATTCCTCCGTATTCGCACGCTTGGCACTTAGTTGGAAACCATCATCTGCTCTTACTCGTGCCACATAAGTTTTGCCAGCCTCAAATTTAGCTTGAGTATAGCTGCGAACGGCAAAGTAATCGTTAGGAATTCGCGAATCACCCTTGGGAGAACCAGCACCCCAATTTTGATTTATGCCATACTTTCCATCGCTGCGTCGATTCTCACCAAGATTGAGAACACCAATAATGTTATTGGAATTTTCATAGAAATTCCCAGGCGGCATATTGCCTTGGTTTTGATCCCAACGGTAGAAAGTAGATCGCCACTGCGAACCACCAACAGTTTCTGCAAAATAAATATTGAGTTGCAATGCTGCATTGCCACCACTCTCAAAATATTCAACTGTTACTGGATATTCCCCACCCTCCGAGCGAAAATAACCTTCGTGTTGATTTTTAAACTCTTGTTCAACCCATTTATCGATAGCAGTTTGATTGCCGATTCGGACTCGCACTCCATCATCGGAGTTGGTATTAATTTGGTAATTACCCGGGGCAAAATAACGCTGAGTAGTTAGACGAACAGAGAAATTATCTGAGGGAACACCTGCGGGAGCGCCATCTCCCCACTCGCGCCTGAAACTATTACTTTCTCCCCAATCTTCCAATAATACAGAATTGCCTGATAAATCGCGGTTATTGAAATATTCGGCCTTCCAATGGTTAGCTGAAATTTCAGGCTGAATATCTTGCCCTTGCCAATTTCGGATAATAGTGTGATCGTCGTAAGTCTTCGCAATAAAGCCATTCTCAAAGGCTTGATAAAGTTCATAGCCATTGAAATCCGATCGCAACTGTGACATCGTTGGGAAGCCTAAACCACCATTTTGTCGCTCATAACCACCTACTGAGCGGTAAGCATTCAAGAAACCTCCCTGAACTCGGTATGGGCCACCATTAGGAATGTTGTTTGTATCTTTACCTCCCAGAACTGACTGACCATCTTTGAGCAAGAAAATATTGTCTATATCGCCCGAAGGATTAGTTTTAAACTCCTGAATCCATCCATTATTAATGCGACGAACTGAATCAGTTGGTTGTCCTACACTTGACGGATTCCAGTATCCATAATCATTTTTCCACTGCAACTCCGTACCGTTAGGCGCACCTTGACCTACCAAATCAAACCGATCTTTTTGGTAGTAAGTTGGCGTGACAACTCCATACCGATTTGTCAGCATTCCTCCTTCAAAATAAGCCACTTCAGTCCCATCAGCCTGTCTGATAACAGATGAAGTCGGTACGCCTAAACCAGAATCAACTGCAAACAGTCCATTCAGATCGTTAGGACTGTTAAAGTAAGTATTTGTGTAGTAGTCAGCGATTGCTCCTCCCAAGGAGAAAGTACCGTATTTGCTCTGATAGATAGAGTAATAACCCCTTGTTTGACCTGGTTGCTGGAAGAAAGATCGCCGAACGGGAGTACCAAAGTAAGTATTGCGATCGGTCGAATCGACAAAGCTGGGATTACCCAAATAATTACCCTGAGATACAAGCCGATTATATTCAGCCAGCATATCGCCACTCAGCGTCTTGCCATTGGAGAACCATTGAGTAGCATTATTATCAAAAGGTGCTGTTACCTGGAACGCACCAGTAACAGTGTTACTTGCAGCACCAGACTGGTCATAAGCAATAGCCTGCAACTCATAGTTACCAGTTGCTAAATCGTCCAGGCTCAAAGAGAAATTTGCCCATTGACCATCCCTGTTCAAACTTTGATTACTTCTTAAAAATTGCCATTCATTACCATTCTGTTTCAGCGATAAATCTACTCTAGAAATGTCATTAGCACCATTGCGATCGAAAACTTTGCCATTTAGATCAACAGTTTCTCCTACGCTGTAGCTATTACTCGTTAAGTTAAACTGCAAATTTTCCGGTGCTGTGTTTCTGGGAATAGCAGACAAACTAAAGTTATAGTTAGAACCACCAGAAGCAAAAGGTTTCAATCGGATGTAGTAAGTGCCTGGAGTACCTGGATATGTACCAGCCATATCCGAGCTAAAATTCGGCGCGGGAGTATTCGTACTCCACTGCAATTTAAAATCATTATTATACAGTTGAAAATCTACCCCTGGATTTAATCCATCTACGCGCCAATTCAGGTTGCTATCATTATTTAATTCAAAGCGGTAATAGTCAGATGGATCGGCATCACCCAAGAAATCTTGAAAAGTTTGAGTGCTATTAAGTACGCCGATATTGCGTGCTTGATTAAAGCTATTTCCCGCATAATCTGGCGGTACAGTTGCCACTGGCGTAGCAGTTCCCAATCCTAATGTAGAAAATGGTGGAACTGATGCACCGGGCACTGTTGCCCCTGGAATTGTCGGTAAAGGAACACCCGCACCATAAGTATACCAAGTTGCATAACCACTCGGCTGCACGCTCAAGTAACCATTAGCATAGTAATGAGTATCTACCCCATTACTCGTAATAGTCTTAGAAAATCCTCCAGCATAACTTGGAACTTGTCCTTCACCTGGATTTGGTGCTTGTCGAGAGAAAACACCATTAATTGTGAAAGGTTGTGTGTATGGCTGCTGAATCCATTGCCGATTAATATTATCCCAAGAAGGACGCGGCAGAACTTCCAAAATATAGCGCCCTTTGTTCAGATTTTTTAACTCTATTGGCTGAGATAGATCGAGCGCAACAAACCCAGTATCTACTAATATTTCCCCAGCACCATTTTCGCCTTCAAGTCCTACCAGCTTCTTAACTTGTAGTTGAATCCGATCGGCAATAGACGAGCTTATTTTAAGGCTTAAATTCCCTGGTTCGTTTACATCTAGCCAATAATTTACCCCTGGTTGAGTAGAATTAGTTGGATTGTAGTTAAGTTGATCTGAAGTATTTAGTTCAGCTACAGTTACTCCCGACGGAGTTTTAAATTGTGCAGCCCCAGAGAAACTAGAAGGTCGATCGGGAATAAATTCAGATGTTAGGTTATAGTTTTGGAGATTAGTATGATAAACAATAGGTTCATCTCCAAAAGTATCTAAAAAGTTGTTTTGGGAATCCTCTAAATCGATTTTGAAATAGTATGTACCAGGATCGACAAACATCTCCTCAGTGTTGGAAACTGGGGCGATGTATGCACCCCCTACATATCCGCCTCCGTTCGGTGAGCCTGCCCCTACGTTGTATAATTTGGAGTAGGAAGAGGAAAATTGACGCGATGTTGGCTTTCCATCTGTCCTCAACCGCTCTACATTTGGCAACCATTCTGTACCATTGCTGCGGGTAATTGTGTAGCGTAAATAACCCGGTTGCTCAATAGTAACTTCATAATATTTTTCGCGATTATTGACATCAACTGTATCGCTATCAGAGAAGTTAGGATCTGGTTGCACCGCCGCCGTAGCTAGGGTATTACCTCCACTCGCAGCGCGATCAACAGGGGTAACTAAACCCTCTCCACTCCATGTTAATGGCGCTACCCAAGGAAAAGGCGTGTAAGTTTGCGGTGTTGTTTTCTTCGCTAATTCGATCGCACTTACTGCATTTAATAACCCAGCGCCCGTTTCTGCATCCCACCCCGGCGTTTTCACATCCACCGCCGTCAATTCGAGAATATCAATTACTTGTCTGTAGCTAAGATTGGGATTTGCTGCCCATATTAAAGATGCTACACCCGTCGCCCTCGCTGCTGCAACGGAAGTCCCCGCCATCATACCTACGCCATCTTTTACTGTAGACAGCACGGGATTATCCGTGTTACCGCCTTCAGTTAAAATATCCAAACCCGCACCATAACTGGAATAGTTGGCTCGATCGAACTCATTCGATGCGCCAACTGTAATAATATTGTCAAACTCCTGGGATGCTTGTCCCAAAACGGACATCACGCCGCCATCATTACCAGCAGCAGTAACTATTAGGACATGATTTTGCCGCGCAAATTCGATCGCTTCCCGTTCTTTTGGCGTTAACTCATATCTTGTAGTAACGCTACCATCTGGGTTAATTTGCGTTAAATCTAAACTGAGATTCACAACCGCATTTTTCTGTCCCGACTGTTTCGCCGCATCCACAAATTCGATCAGCGAAGAAGCCCAATTCCCACTACCTACCGCACGTCCCAACCAAATTGGTGCTTTTTCATTAATTCCATCAATCCCAATTCCATTACCTTGGGTAGCAGCAATTAACCCTAAAATGTGAGTCCCGTGTTCGTTTCCTTCACCGGGAGAGAGTAAGGGGTTGTTGTCGTTGGAAATGCGATCGCTTCCCAACTTAAATCGACGATAATCAAGATCGGCATTATTCCCACTAAACCCAGTATCGATGATACCAATTAAAGGTTGATTTGGTGCGATCGATAATTCTGGTGAACTCGCCGTCAAACTGAGACAGTAATTAGTCTCACCCGCGTCACCCGGAGAAACTCGCACGTAGTAAATCCCCTTGTCTAAAGGAGTGCGGTTAATTAACTGTGATGCTGTACCACCATCAGAAATTTCTAAAACTTCGCCTTCATCGACTTGATTGTTATTATTTAAGTCTTGAATTAATTCAACCTTAGCATCTCCACTCAAGTCATCCAAACGCACATTTAAATTGTTAGTATCCTCGAAATTAAAGCGGTAATAGTCGTATTCATCAACATTATTAACAAAGTCCCTAACACCTAAGCTGTAGCCTATTTCACTAGCATTAACGCGCAATGTTCCCAAATCACGCGCTGTAGCGAGTGTATTACCAGCATTGTATATTGGTGTTGGATCGACTGGTGTTGGATCGACTGGGATTGG
>NZ_JACJUP010000316.1:0-6124 GCF_014748295.1 Planktothrix sp. FACHB-1355
GGGGGAGTGGGGGAGTGGGGGATTGAGACAATTTATCTTTTCCATCTTCCCTCTTCCCTCTGCCTCTTTTTTTTGACTTTTGACTTTTAACTTTTGACTTTTGACTTTCACCTAACGGCACTAGCTTCGGAAAATTAACGGCATACTGGAAATGTCCGCAGTTGTCTCTTATTTTGCGTTGCAGCTTGCAACCGTAACTCCTCGTCGCATCTGATACACCGCTAAAGTAACTATGAAACGTAAATCCAGTTCCGTCTCCTCCAAATCTGGAGCCTTCAATTATACCTCCCTCGCAATACTCAGCGGCGTCTTCATCTTGGGAGTGGGGGTCGGCATTGCTTTTACGACCAATGCCAATTTAAGTACAGCCAACGTCGCATCCCGCGAAGTCATTGACCGCACTGCACCTAACCCTGATATTTGCGCTCAGTATGGAGCTAGCGCCATAGTCACAGAAACCCGTACCTTTGTAACGTTAAATCCCTTCACCGTGTACGTAACCCAGCCGCGTATGGAACCAGGATGCGTGCTGCGAAGCAATAACTGGGCAATTCTGGAGAGCAGAAAGCTGGTAAACGGAGAGCAAGTGCGCCAGTGTAAAAATCGCATGAACACCTTTGGTTTCACGAATAATTTGGAAAATTCCCCTAAAATTGACTGCCTCTATCAAACCGACACTGATAAGAACCGCTTCTTCAATCAACCCGGAACTGCTGGGCCAGCACCAGAAACAGACCAGTTCTAGAGCTCGACAGTTGCCCACATCTGAAAAATTACCTTAAATCCGTGCATCTCTCTACTGGTAGATGTATATTGAGAACACTGAATGTCCAAGCAAACCGATGAGCCTGCGACCAACATAAAACTTCACAGTCAGTCAACAGCATCAGGGTGCCCAAACTTCACGTACTTTCCCAGAAAAATGAAGTTTTAGGGCGAAAGGCTCATACCTGTAAATGGGATTGAGTCGTTTAAATAAAAATGTTTATCAGCACATCCAGTGACGAGGGTGCCTCAGATCTGGCAGAGTTAATCCGTTTTAGCCGCAAGGTGACAACTTCTAAACCTGCCAGAACATCCCGTTGGCAACGGGTCAACCAGACCGAAAACGAAGTTTCCGCCACACTCAGCACAGAATCCTCTGCAACGCTGGATGGCTGCACCCCGTCTTTGACCTCTTTGAGAGAGGGAGACACGAAAGCTCTGGCAGCACTGTTCGATCGCGAAGATAGCGACGAAATCGAAACAGATATCAGCAAATACCTGCTCCTGTTATGGCCAGAACCCTGCTGGGAAGACGATTCCTTTGATTTCTTGCGAGAGTATCTCTGATGTGCTTACTTGAGGTCAAAGAACCATATTGGGATTGATTTACCACAAGTGTCGAAACCCGGTTTCATGTGACATCTAAAGCTCGTGAAATTCAGTGAGTTCTCATCCAAACCGGGTTTCTTTGCATGAGCCCTATATATTTTTGACACTCCCCAGTTCATGCTTTAGCCAACGTAACCAAGGACTGCATTAGTGTCCTTACCTTAATGTGCCTTTCAGGCTCCCATTTATTCTGCTAAATTAGGTTTTGGTTGCTCAACAAATCTCTATTGTGCGGGCCACAGTTGAATAAAGGCATTGGTGACCGAACTGGTATGAAGTGCAAGGGGCTGGCAAAAACGATCCCGATCGCTATGTCAAACCCCTGCCACTTGCGATCCCCCTAGTGGTAGAGCCCAGTTTTGTTAGCAGACCTTTATAATAACGCCTAAGATCACCCTATTGAGAAACGAGCTACCAAATTCAGGGTGTCACAGCCGCTCCTACATGAAAACGCTGACCACGTTGACACAGCAGCTCAAGCAATGGCGGCGAGTTGCGTTCCACCGATATCTGCGATGCCGTAAAGCCTGCGGTATTTACGTCCGTAGTAGCGCATCGGTGCTAAGCTTGCCCCCAGGGCACGGCAGATTGGTAAACGGTGCCGCGAAAACCTTTGTGGGGACGCGATCCCGTCCCCGTGCCGCAGCCAGATGGCCTCAGCCTGCTCCAGATCTATCGCTTTCCTCCAGCCTTGACCTTAGCGTTCGCTCCGATCGGCTCTCCAGGGAGGGGCAATCTTCTCCCCAGCAGATCGCGCCTCCAGAAAGCATAGGTAATAGCCGATTTCTAGGAAGTCTTTTGCTAAAACAATTATCCGGTTCGCTGTTAGCAACCAATCTCTCTCCGATCCGATCGCTGCCCAGTCAGTATTCGTTAGGGGCCAATTGTCGTCGTTATAAATCTCATCGCCCCCCAATAGCATTAATTGTGGCAGTAGTGTCCCTCACCACCAGTTTGGGCTATCGCTTCTACAACCAGCCAAAACTCGATGTTGACACGATCGCTCCCACAACAATTAGGGCACCTTTTGACGCTAGCGTTGAAGATATCAAAACCACGGAAGCAAAACGAAAAGCAGCTCGCCGAGGTTTATTCCCCGTTTTAAAGATCGATCCGGCTGTTAACGAAGAGATTTACCAGAATCTCCAAAAAGCCATCAACCAGATCGACACAGCAAGACAACTTCCAGGGCCATTTCCCTTTACCAAAACCTCTGTTTTATCCCTTGGCACCCAAGTTTACTTGCGCGACTGCCAGGAGTGGGAATGGCGGATGGTGCTAGCAGCCGCGAACGGCCAGAGGCTTCCCAATTCTCAAGAGCGCCTGAGCTTGCCACCCTTACCCACTGCTTCTCTCTCGCCAATTCAGCAACGAGCCGTTGGCGAACTGCAAGCCTATCGACGCTCTACCTCGTCTGAAGAATTATCCGCGCTAGTTGAGAAAATTTCACTCGTTCGCCAGCTTTATGCCCAAGCAGTAGCTGTTTTCTCAGACAAGCCGACCTGGGAAAATCAAACTGCACAAGATACCTCTGCATTACAACTGTCGGATGCAGCTTGGCAAAAAATGCAAGATGGTCTGCGCCAAGTGGCAGAGCGCATTCTGATCCAAGGCATTCACCCCGGCTTACCCACCCAGATGTTGGAGCGAGCGGTAAGTATGCAGGTAAAAGCCGAGATATCTCCAGCGGCACAACCTCTGGCAACCAAGATCCTCATGGCAGCTTTGCAGCCAAATTTAAAGGAAGATCCCGAACAAACAAGGCAGCAAGCAGAACAAGCCGCACGGCAGGTAAAACCGGAAATCATCCAAGTGCGGAAAGGTGAAGTAATTGTCCAAGCAGGCGAAACAATTACCCAAGCCGATTTTGTGCTACTCGATTATTTCGGCTTGAGCCGCCGGGGTATTAACTGGCAGGGTTTGATCGGGTGTGGTGTCCTCGTCAGCGGAGCTGTCAGTGTTTTTTGGCTTCTGGAAAGGCGATTTCACCCCGGACTGCGCCGCCGAGACCAGATCTTAATACTGCTTCTCACTCTTAGTGCGCCTTTGTTGGTAAGTTTGGGTGTACCTTACACCAGCTTGCCGGCAATTGGCTTATTGGTGGGCAGCTTCTACGGTTCCGTTTTGGGCGCAAGCGCTGTAGGGTTGATCTCGATAGGACTGCCCATCAGTATGGAAATTGGCTGGGAGCATCTCCTCGCCAGCGCTGCCGGTGGTATACTGGGCAGCTTAATGGCGGGAAGACTGCGATCGCGTGAAGAACTCGCTCTCTTAGGTGTCGCGGTAGGCTTAACAGAAGGAGCCGTTTACCTTATCCTCAATCTCATGCTCAGTGCTGCGATCGGTTCCGTCTGGTACAGCGTACTCGCAGACGCCGCTCTCTACAGTCTCACCGGTTTGGCCTGGAGCGTTGTCGCTTTGGGGCTGAGTCCCTACCTGGAACACCTCTTCGACCTGGTAACTCCCATTCGTCTGGCAGAACTCGCCAATCCAAACCGACCTCTCCTCAAGCGTTTGGCCGAAGAAGCCCCAGGCACTTTTCAGCACACCCTGTTTGTCGCTACCCTCGCAGAAGCCGCCGCCAAAGCTTTGGGTTGTAATGTCGAGTTAGTCCGCACCGGCACTCTGTATCACGATATCGGCAAACTGCACGACCCCCAAGGATTTATCGAAAATCAAATGGGAGGCCCAAACAAGCACGACGAAATCGACGACCCTTGGAAGAGTGCGGAAATCATCAAAAAGCACGTCAGCGAAGGGCTGGTGATGGCGCGTCGCTGTCGTTTGCCCAAAGCAATACAAGCTTTTATTCCAGAACATCAGGGCACGATTTCGATCGCGTATTTCTATCACAAAGCGGAGCAAGAATCCAAACAACCCGTATCGGAATTTGATTTTCGCTATGATGGCCCAATTCCGCAATCGCGAGAAACAGGTATTGTTATGCTCGCAGACGCCTGCGAGGCGGCTCTACGCAGTCTCAAAGATGCCAGCTACGAAGACGCTTTGGGAACCGTGAATAAAATACTCAAAGCTCGCTGGCAAGATAATCAACTCGTAGATTCAGGACTGAAGCGAGAAGAAATGCCCCAAATTGCTGAAATCTTTGTGCAAGTATGGCAACAGTTTCATCACAAACGCATTGCTTATCCCAAAGCTGCTATCAACCCTCACTAATCCAAGCTTTAATTTTAGATTTTCAAAACTTGAATTTCATTTACCCAGCAATTTTAGATTTTCATTAGACGATTACAAAACCAAACCAGGAATTTCCGTCTAATATAAAATCTAAAATCCTCAAAATTATCATGCGTAATACCAAAATTATCTGCACCCTTGGCCCTGCCAGTTCGGATTACGAAACTATCAAAGCAATGGTAGAAGCTGGCATGGATATAGCGCGGTTAAATTTTTCCCACGGCGACCACGAAACTCACCAAAAAAACATTCATTTAATCCGAGAAGTTGCAGCAGAACTCAACCGACCGATCGCTATCCTTCAGGATTTACAAGGCCCAAAAATCCGCGTCGGCGATATGGAAGAAGGTGTAATTCTGCGTGCGGGCGAGAAAACTTGTGTAACTATGGCTCCAGTTCTGGGTAACGCCGAGCGGTTTAGTTCTACCTACAAAGACCTCTCCTCTGATGTCAGAGAAGGCGAACCTATCCTGATTAACGACGGATTGATCCGCATTAAAGTAGACCGAGTTACAAAAAATGAAATTTACGGCACAGTTATTCAAGGTGGCCCCCTCAAAAGTCACAAGGGAATTAACCTTTCCTATTCATCTATTTCTACCCCCGCACTCACTGAAAAAGATATTCACGACTTAACATTTGGATTATCCCAAGATATAGATTATGTCGCCCTCTCTTTTGTGAGGGAAGATGCCGATATTAAAGAAGTGAGAGGATCGGTGCGACGTAAAGAAAAAATGACTCAAGTTATTGCCAAAATCGAACGTCACGAAGCCGTAGAAGATCTGGAAAGCATTGTCGATGCCGCTGATGCCCTCATGGTAGCGCGGGGAGATTTGGGCGTTGAACTTCCCTTGGAGCAAGTTCCCTTAATTCAAAAATCGATGATTCAAAGTTGCCGCCGACATCTCAAGCCTGTTATTACGGCTACCCAAATGTTGGAGTCGATGATTCAAAATCCGACCCCCACTAGAGCAGAAGTTTCTGACGTTGCTAACGCCATTTTTGATGGCACCGACGCCATCATGCTTTCCGGAGAAACAGCAGTGGGCGCTTATCCAGTGGACGCAGTAAGGACGATGGCTCGCATTGCTGAAACGGTGGAAGCAAATTTAATTTCTTCTCCTCAATACATCGAAACAGTGCGAGAACACGGGATCGCTAACTCTGTTGCTCATGCTGCTTGTCAGCTGGCAGAACATATTAACGCCAAAGCGATTATTTGTTTTACCGAGCATGGTTTTACTGCTCGACTTCTGTCTAAATATCGCCAGTCAATTCCGGTAATTGCGATCACGCGAGAAGAACACGTACAGCGGCAAATGGCTCTTTATTGGGGCGTGCAATCTTTGCGGTTAGAGGTGGGTGATAACACTGACGAAATGATTGCCGCAATGGAGAAAGCAGCCGTTGAAAATGGATTTGTTTCTCTGGGAGATATAGTTGTAATTACTGCTGGTTTGCCTTTACCTCTCTCTGGAGTTACTAATTTGATTAAGGCACACCGTATTGGGGAAAATACGGGACTGTAGGTAAATTTCAGATTTCAGAT
>NZ_JACJUP010000317.1:0-6122 GCF_014748295.1 Planktothrix sp. FACHB-1355
CTGATTTATCTGTTCTTTGGTGGGAATGAGTTGATCTCGCTTTCTCTGTGTCTGTAGCTAACGCCATTACTAATCCTTTCCAATCGAGCGTCGCACTTTCGGAACAAGAGTGCGATCGCCCTTTTCGCTATGTCAGTGCTGGTAGGGATGAGAGTGCGATCGTACTTTTTCGGATGTCAGTGCTGATGGGGATGAGAGTGCGATCGTACTTTTTCGGATGTCAGTGCTGATGGGGATGAGAGTGCGATCGTACTTTTTCGGATGTGAGTGCGATCGTACTTTTTCGGATGTGAGTGCGATCGTACTTTTTCGGATGTCAGTGCTGGTGGGGATGTGAGTGCGATCGCTTCTTTTTTCTATGGAATATTAAAAAGCGATCGCTCAGATCATAGCTATAATTGAGCTAACACAAGCTACACTACCCATGCCGGAATCCTTACAAACTTCACGACTCCAGCAAGCGATCGATACCGTAGAATCCCTATCGCTTGAGGAACAAAACCTAGTCGTTGAAATCTTGCTCAAACGACTACAGAGAAAACGCCGAGAACAACTACTTCAAGAAATAGGAGAAATTCGTCAAGAAGCCTCTCAAGGCGTAATTAAATTTGGTTCTGTAGACGATTTCCTCAAGGAGTTAGATACTGGAGAAAAATTGCTTGGACTCCCAAATCTTTGCGAGCATACAAACGCCTAATCCGGCAAAATCCGCAGTTGCGAAGCGCGATAGAAGAAACCCTTCGACAACTTGCAACCGATCCCTTTCATCCTACTCTCAAAACTCACAAACTATCTGGTGAGTTTGATGGGATTTGGTCAGCTTCAATTGATTACAGTTATCGCATTTTGTTTGAGTTCACTGTCACAACTGACTCCGAAGAAGCAATTTTACTGCTCAACCTTGGTAGCCATGATGATGTCTATTAAGGAAAAGTCTATACCTGAAAATCATTTAAAAGGATCGTTTTTGTGGAATTAGATAGTGCGATGGATGTAGGTGCGTTCGCGTAGCGTGCCGTAGGCAATCGCCCTTTTTCGGATGTCAGTGCTGGTGGGGATAAGAGTGCGATCGCGCAGCGTGCGACGAGAGCGCAATCGTACTTTTTGGGATGCAAGTGCTGGTGGGGATGGGGGTGCGATCGCTTCTTTTTTCTATGGAATATTAAAAAGCGATCGCCTTCCAAAATAAAGTGCGATCGCGCAGCTGACGAACCGCATATTGCTACTCATTTATCATCAAATCTTCCCTTCTTTAATTACTTCTGTACAGCCGCAGCCCGTTTATCCTCCGCTCTACGTTGCCATTTTTGAGCAATTTTCTCTGATTCTTCACTAAACTCTTTTATTTTTTGTTCAACTTCTTTAGCAAAATTAAGGACTTCATCTAATTCAGCTAATTGTTGTTCATTCAACGATGGCTTTGTCATTGCAAATTCTCCAACCGATTTTTTAGATTATTAACTAACATTTTAGTTTCTAATACTCTACCCAGTTCACCTGCCAAATCTTCCCCAGCTTCCTGAATTTCCTCCTCTGTATTTGTCTCGGTTGCCGAAAGGTTTTCTACTATACTGCGAATTCTTCTTCTTTGTGTCTCAACAAATAGCATAGCACTGCTAAAAGAAACAAAAAACTGAATTAATCTAGCATTTTCGGGAAAGCGATCGAGGATAGTTCTAGTTAAGGTAAGTCCTGTGGTAGCCTCCTGCTCAATTTGATTAAGTTCTTGATTTAATTGCTCGACAAGAGCAGTGATTTCTGGTGGAATAGGCATTTTGTAATTATATTGTAGCAGAGAATGAATAGCGCGATAGAAGGCGTGAGGTTACAATCGGGCTACTTAGATTATAAAGTGGGAGCGTGCCAAAATGAATTAGAGAGTGCGATCGCGACAGCGATGCTCCCGCATTATCGCTGCTTTTTTCTATGAAATATTAAAAAGCGATCGTCTTTGACCAAAATCAACCATTCACTCAACTTTTCACACCACTACTCACTTCTATGTTGGAGATGTCTAATAGGACTTACGCACGCTCTTGCTTTGCGTAAGTCCCGTCTAAACATCTCTAATTTGACTTTTGCGATCGATTCTCAGCTAATTCTTGCTAGCAGCAGCAACAGGTACTGGTTCGTAAAGATACTCAAAACCATTACCATCGAGATCGCGACCGTAGAAAGAGGCGGTGCCATCGCGATGTTCGTGAATACGGGTGACTTGAACTCCTTGGGCTTTCAGCTGTTCGTAGGCAGTTTCCATTTCCTCACGCTCGCTGAAAACAAAGCCAAAATGCGGCCCTGCTTGATCGTAACCCGGACTCAACAGCGCCAAACCATCTTGTCCAGCTTTGAGATAAGCCCAGTCTGCATCTTTCCAGACTAACTCCATGCCCAAGTTTTTGTAGAACTCAGCTGCTTTGTCAATATCATGCACGCAAATAGCGACGTGCCCCAGTCGTTTCAGCTTCATAGGTTAAAAATCTTAACGTTTCTCCCTACATATGATTGTATGGCAGCTACTTTAGAGTTAGTTTTGCCTGTTTCTCATACCGAAGACAGACGATCGCTCTATGCTGTTTAACCCAGTCAACCTACCTTACTGGATTTTCCTGGGAATGGGAGTCTCGTTGTTCCTGTTAGTCATTTTTTCCGGTGGGGGAGACGACGATCTCGATTTAGACGCCGATGCGGATGTCGATGTTGATGCAGATGCGGGTAGTTTGCACTTCGACACAGACGCTGATGGCAACGGTGACTTTAACGCTTTGCAAATACTCGGATGGTTGGGTTTTGGTAAAGCACCGCTAATCTTGTTGCTGGCTACTGATTTTAGTCTTTTAGGACTGATTGGCTGGATGCTCAACGTGGCAATAGGCAACATCTGGGGTATTGCACCCAAAGGTTTTTTGGCAGGAATTGTAGCGCTTTTGGCGCTGGTAATCAGTTTGTTTGTAGGTAGTGCGATCGCTCGACCGCTCGGTAAAATTTTCGCATCTTTTGGGGAAGATGCCAGCAGCGATCGCATTATTGGTTGCATTGGTACGGTTAGTTCCGCCAGTATTCCTGTGGAAAACCAAGGCAAAATCGGTCAGGTAGATGCGATCGATTCAGCTCGCAATCTTGTCACCATCAGTGCCGCATTACCGGAATGGGCAAAAATTATACCTTGCCGAGGTCAAAAAGTATTGGTGATCGATCGGCTGCCTCAATATTATCTCGTCATCGTCAACGAGAGTTCCGATCTAGACCATTGGTTAGAAACTTCAACAAAAAACAACCGAAAAGTTAAGTAGGGTCGGCACCGCCCACCTCGTCTCACGAAAATCAAAACTTTGCAATAGGTTTAAATCGCCATGCTCTTTTGGCTAACTTTCATTCAATCTTTACCCATCGCTACCGTTGCTGAAACTGCACCGACACAGCCGCAAACAAACGTAAATTCGCAAGATTCGAGGTCTGCGTTAATGGCGCAAACACTTCATCCTGCACCCATTCAGCCAACACTAGCACAAGCGGATGTATTAGGTGGAGGAGTTACTTTCTTCGCCGGACTTGTTGCTGCTTTGGTTGTATTGCTGCTGGTAAGCATTTGGGCTTATACGCGGGTTTATGTAATTACCCCCACTAACGAAGCTTTTGTTAGAACTGGCGGCGTTTTTATGAAGAAGAAAACCGTGTTCCTCAACGGCGGTTGTATTGTTCTGCCAGGATTTCACGAACTCACCCGCGTACCCCTGAGAGAAATTTCCATTGATGTTGAGCGCACTGGTAAACTTGCCGTTCGTACCAAAGATTATTTGAGAGCGGACATGAGAGTTACCTTTTATGTCTGTATTACTGCATCGGAAGAAGATGTGCTAACTGCTGCCGCTCGACTTTCCCAACAAGGGAAGATTACGCCAGAGAACATCAAAAATGCTTTGGAAAAACGGGCAGACGATGCCATTCGTGCCGCAGCGAAAACTAAGGATTTGGCAGAAATCGATTCCGATAAGTTAGGGTTTGCCCAAGAAGTTTTAAACTTAGTCGAACCGGATTTGAAACGAGTGGGTTTAACCCTGAATAACATCGCCATTTCGGAAATTGAAGAAGGAGATACCTACGATACCAACAATTTCTTCGACGCTCAAGGTGTGCGCCTGCGAACGGAAACTATCCAAAAATCGATTCAGCAAAAACGAGAAGTTGAACTGACAACCCAAGTTTCGATCGAACAAAAAGAACTGGATGCCCAAAAGCGCTCTCTGCAAATTGCCCAAGAGAAAGAAGCTGCCAAACTGGAACAGCAATTGCAAGTAGAAGCATTGAAGGCTCAAAAAGAGCGGGAAATTGAAGAAGCAAAAGCGCGAGAAGCTGCCACAGTGCAACGCACCAAAATTTTACAAACTAAATCCGTAGAAGAGGAAGAAATTGGCAAAAAATTAGCCATTCAACAAAGCCAGATCGATGCAGATATCGCTTTGGAAGAACGCAACAAACAACTGAAAGTAGCCCAAACATTGCAAAAATGCGAATCAGAATTAGCTGAAATTGCGCGGCTGCAAAATGTAGAAGCTGCCAAACTGCAAGCGCAAGTGCAAGTAGCCGAATCGGAAAGACAAGCAAAATTAGCCCAAGAAGATGTCGCCATTGCAGTTGCTAACAAAAAACGAGACAGTTTCGTTGCGGAAGCACAAAAAGCCAAAGCAGAATCAGCCGTTACAACAGCCAGCGCGGTTGAAAAAGCGGAACGGGATAAGCAACTTTCGATTATCGCAGCTGAGAGGGAAGCGCAAGAACGTCGCATTTCCGATCAAAACGTCGTCGAAATCGATGTTTTCCGACGCAGAAGGCAAGCAGAAATCGCTCAACAAGCGGCAGAGTTGGAAGCAGAAGCTATTCGCACTTTGGCACAAGCTAACCGCGATAAAGCTTTGGCAGAAGCGGAAGGTATTGAAGCGAAGATATCTGCCGAAAATACGATCAGCAATGCCAATCTAAGTGCCAAGATTATTACCGCTATTTGGCCGGAATTGTCAGAGAAACTGCCAGAAATTGTGCAAGCTTTGGCACCGCAGCCGGGTGTTTTGGGCGATACCCGCATTTACTCTTTCCCAGGCGCAAACGGTCACAATGGTAATGGTGCAGGTGATGTGAATAAACTGTTACTTTCAACAAGTGGTTTGGCGCTGATTAACACATTGTTGGAAGATGGAAAGTTAGGAGAAGTAATTGGACAAATCAGTCATTTGGTGCGTAATGATGGCAGTAAACCGTCTGTTTCTTTAGATGGTGAAATGTCAGCAGATGTGAAATTATCGCCGAAAGAGCAACCGACAGTAGCAAAGCGGCAAATTTCTGATTCATCACCTCGAAAAACGACAGCAATGCCAACTTCTCCCGCACAACCTACGGTTATTGGCAAAGATGATAACGGAGGTTTGACATCCTAAATGTAGCTTTTTTATGAAGTGCGATCGCACTTTTTAAAGCCGCTTTCAGATGATTACGTCCAACCCGGTTTCTCGAAGAAAAGACTAGAAACCCGGTTTCTTGAAGAAACCGGGTTTCTATTTTGTATTCAACTAAAACCGTTATAATTAGTAATATCGGGTATGGTAGCATCGGTAGTGTAAGAATGATGTTGAGGATTGTCTGTGCTGAATCGTTGGTTAAATTTTCACCACAGATGAAAACAGATAACCACAGATGAACACAGATGGAAGCCAAAATTTTTCCGCTCCCGATGCAACCGGACATAATGTAAATTGCCTAGTGCGTTACGTTCCCTTACTCGATCGCCAATTGAACGTGTAATGCTCAAAGCCTGTTGATGGTAATTAATCGCTTTTTCATATTGTCCTAAGTGGTTGTAGACAATGCCTAGATGCTCTTAATTTTACCACGTTTTTACCCTTTTCTCAGCTTACTGCAAATTAAGCGATCGCACAACCTGTCGATCGCTAAAGCGAACTCGCAATCCCACTTCCTTCACATATAAATTTATGTATGACATCAGCGCCGAAATCAAGACAAGAACGCCCACCATTTCAAACAATTCTTCCACGGTACTGACGATCGCATAAACGAAATTTTCTTGCCCGTACAAATTTGAATAGTATGCACCCACCATTTCTACGCCGAGT
>NZ_JACJUP010000318.1:0-6111 GCF_014748295.1 Planktothrix sp. FACHB-1355
ACTTTGGTTGGAGTAATCCAGTCGCAAGCAAGCTGAGTCTATGAATGAAGAATCCCCGTCCCTTTAGGGCTCTTGAGTGTCAAATTCATCAAGACCGGAAAACCTCATGATTGCGCTATATCTGGTTTGGTCATCCGATTTTAGATTTTGGATTTTGCATTTTGGATTGGCTGGGCTTTGAAAGATTGGCAGTAATGAACAGTGAACAGATCGACGATCGAGATTTTCCTCCCTAACCCCTAACCCCTAATCCCTAATCCCTAACCCCTAACCCCTAATCCCTAATCCCTAACCCCTAATCCCTAATCCCTAATCCCTAACCCCTAACCCCTAACCCCTAACCCCTAGCCCCTAGCCCCGACGCCCTCATGTTAATCTCGCTGCGGATTGAAAATTTTGCTCTCATCGATCGCCTGGAGTTAGTATTCGGCCAAGGTTTGAATGTCTTGACTGGCGAAACTGGGGCGGGAAAGTCGATTATTCTCGATGCGATCGATGCGGCTTTGGGAGGTAAAGTTACCAGTAGGTCGATTCGCACAGGCGCACAACGCGCTCTGGTGGAGGCGACTTTTAAACTGACGCCGGACTTGGCCCAATGGCTCAACGAGCAAGAAATTGACCTTCTGGATGAAATTTCTTTGGTTTGCAGTCGCGAAATGACGACAAATCAAACTGTCCTGCGTAGCAGTCGATCGCGCATCAATGGGGTGGTGGTCAATCGACAGCAGATCGAGCAATTGCGATCGCGTGTTGTGGAAATTACAGCTCAAGGTCAAAGCGTTCTGATCGGGCAACCAGCCCATCAACGTGACTGCTTGGACAGTTTTGGCGGTGCCCCCCTGCTTCAGCAACGACGAGCGGTTTTTCAGGCATATACAGCCTGTCAAGAGGCATTTGCTCACCTGGAAGGGCGACGGCAATCAGAGCAAATGCGCTTGCAAAAGTTAGACTTACTGGAATTTCAACTCAAAGAACTGAGTGCCGCTAAACTCGAAGAACCCGATGAATTAGAACATCTCGACCAAGAACGTCAGCGCCTCAGTCATGTGGTAGAACTGCAAAAGCAAAGCTATCAGGTATATCAGGCTCTATATCAAAATGATGGCGAGGCGGATGCGGCGGCGGACATTCTGGGTGAAGCAGAAGCGACTCTCATCGATATGGTGAACTACGATGTGCAGCTGCAACCGATCTTAGATATGGTAAGCGCTGCTTTGGCTCAGGTGGA
The DNA here is from genome assembly GCF_014748295.1 of Planktothrix sp. FACHB-1355. Lineage (NCBI taxonomy): Bacteria > Bacillati > Cyanobacteriota > Cyanophyceae > Oscillatoriales > Microcoleaceae > Planktothrix > Planktothrix sp. FACHB-1355. Next base: position 1,229 of record NZ_JACJUP010000318.1, read on the forward strand.
GGAAGCGGGACGACAAATTAATGCCTACGGTGAAGGTTTGGAAGCCGATCCGCAGCGCTTGGAAACGGTGGAACAGCGCATCCGAGACCTGAAGCAAATTTGCCGCAAGTATGGCCCGAATCTGGCAGAGGCGATCGCATATACCGAGCGCATCCAAACTGAGTTAGAAGAACTGCAAGGCGGCGGTCAGTCGATCGAAGTGTTAGAGCAAATATATCAAGAGCGAAAAGCCATTCTTGTGGAAGCTTGTGCCGATCTGACACAATTGCGTCGCAGCGCCGCTGGTGAACTGGAAGCACGCTTGGTATCGGGACTGAAACCTCTAGCAATGGAAAAAGTGCAGTTTAAAGTCGAGATCGCTCCGAGTCCCCCTACGGCTGCCGGTGCTGACAAGATTACCTTTTTGTTCAGTCCCAATCCAGGCGAGCCTTTACATCCTTTGACAGAAACTGCCTCTGGGGGAGAAATGAGTCGTTTTTTACTGGCTCTCAAGTCATGTTTCACTCAGGTAGATTCTGTGGGAACACTAATATTTGATGAGATTGATGTAGGGGTTTCCGGTAGAGTGGCGGCGGCGATCGCTCAAAAACTCCATCAACTATCCGTACATCATCAAGTCCTTTGCGTGACCCACCAACCCCTGATTGCTGCTATGGCCGATCGTCACTTCCGAGTCCATAAACAAGTCATCGATACTCAAGACTCACAAATCCCCGATCGCCATCTATCCAACGCTCAGAACTCAGATGTTCGCACTGTGGTGAGGGTGTCTTCCCTGGATAACCATCTCACTCGCAGCGAAGAACTGGCTCAGCTTGCTGGCGGACACTTTGCCACTGAAGAGATCTCCTTCGCCTTCGGCGAATCCCTGCTCGCACAAGCTGCTTCTCGCCGTCAAAGGCAGCAATTGCCACCCAGTTCTCAGTCTGAATCTCTGCCAGATTCCGATTCGCAAACTGAATCTGCGATCGACAGAACTTTAAATAATCCTTAACATTGCGACCGAAGTACGGGTTATAGAGTATTGGTTAGGGCGTCGGCCAGAAGAGGGAAGGAATTCTAAACTGTTTATGCAAAGCTCATGGTTTGCGGAAATCCTACAAATGCAATTGCGGCTCTTGGTTTGGCTTAAAAATATTGTCAACCCACCAGACAAGTACAAAATTTGGTAATCATAGCCACAGATATTCGGTGCTGCGATGTGAAAATTAGCAATGATAATCTTAAAAAATTAGGTAGCCTTCGCTACACCCATTTATTCTATGCTTAAACCCAAGTAGCAGAGTAAACTTATCTGTAAATTAAGCTTGTAGGGTTTTCACATACTCAATCTGTAACTCCAATACTTTATAAAGAACTATGATCGCATCGCGTTTGCATCTGCCATCTGTTGCACAGACTGCCATTGTGATAGATGTAGTCCCCTACATTAAAACTCAGTCCGTGCATAAAATGGCACAGGTTCATCCTTCTGAAGCCACTGTAGTTGACGCAGTTCGACCAACAGAAGCTCAACTTGTGTCAGAAATAACACAACCTCATACTCCCGAATCCACTGTCATTGATAAGGTTGCAGAAGAGGAACTTCAACCCGTACAGGAAGAATCCCAGGCGGAAGAGCTGGAGGATTTCTGGGCAAGTCCAACTGATAATACAGAGAAAAACGGAGACAAGGAGAAGAAAGCAGACTTTTCTTTCCAAACAACAACGAGCAACAGCACCCATGATGATGAGACTCCGACGATCGATGTAGCCTCAAAAGTGGAATATGAGTCGGTGCAGCAAGTATCCTTAACTGACGATCGCGAGACTCGGACGATCGATGTCGTCCCGCAAGTGCAAGCGAAACCACAGCATCAAAAAGCACAACAGCATACTGGGGAGGCGAAAACGATCGATGTAGTTCCGCAAGTGGAAGCAAAACCACGTCATCAAAAAGTACAACAGCAGACTCATGAAGCGCGGACGATCGATGTCGTCTCGCAAGTGGAACACAAGCCACAGCATCAAAAAGTACAACAGCAGACTCACGAAGCGCGGACGATCGATGTCGTCCCGCAAGTGGAACACAAGCCACAGCATCAAAAAGTACAAGTACATAACGATGAACCTCGGACGATCGACGTTATCCCGCAAGCGGAACACAAGGCAAAGTATCAAAAAGCACAAGTGGAGAGTTATAATGGCAGGACGATCGACCTGGCCCCAACAGAGGAAAGAGAGCCAGCCGATCGAAAAAACCAATCCAACTCTTATGAGTCGAGTCCTGGTAGTTCGTTGGCTAGAAGGGGAGATTCTTTTGCAGGATTTCTCGCTCCCCTAAATAAAGATTCTTTCAAAGAAGTAGTTACCGGCGTTGAAGACAAACTGCGGGTAGTGAATCAAACCCTGACCATGCTGACCAACAGCGAGGGTTTTGATGCGATTCTGCAAGATATGTTGAATGCGATTACCCTGAAAACTGGGGAATTACTGAACGCCGATCGAACAACAATTTACTTATTGGACGAAGAAAAGAACGAACTGTGGTCAATTGTGGCCAAAAATGAAGATGGTCGCCCTCTAGAAATTCGCTTTCCGGCGACGCAAGGAATCGCAGGCGAGGCAGCTACATTCCACAAAGTTATCAATATTCCCTACGATTTCTATAACGATCCGCGCTCTGCATTTGCCAAACAAACAGACAAAAAAACAGGCTACCGCACGTATACAATGTTGGTACTGCCTTTGTTGAACGAAGCAGGAGAATTAGTCTCCGTTGTGCAATTAATCAATAAGTTAAAAACCCCCAACAATCCGAGCATATCGTTAGCCGAGCGCATCGATCTCAACGGCTTTACAGATGAAGACGAAAGAGTTTTTGAAGAATTTGCACCGTCAATTCGTTTAATTCTAGAAAGTTCCCGCTCTTTCTATATGGCTACTCAGAAACAGCGGGCAGCTGATGCGCTGATCAAAGCCAACCAAGCTCTAAGTCAGAGCAGCCTGGACTTGGAAGACACCCTCAAACGGGTGATGGACGAAGCGAAGAAGCTGATGAATGCCGATCGCAGTACCCTTTGGCTCATCGATCACGATCGCAATCAATTGTGGACAAAAATTCCCATCCAAGGTGAATTAAAAGAAATCCGCATTCCCAGAACGGCAGGTTTCGCTGGTATGGTTGCGGAAACCCGCGAACCGCTGATGATACCTTTCGATTTGTATAACGATCCGCGTTCGGAGACTTCCAAACAAACCGACCAAAAGTCGGGTTATCGCACTTGCAGTATGTTGTGTATGCCCGTGTTTAATGCCAATAACGAGTTGATTGGTGTGACGCAATTAATCAACAAGAAAAAACAGGGGGATTGGCCGGACTACGACGCGACTAAATGGCCGGAAGCACCGGAATGCTGGAAGGCTAGTTTTAATCGCACCGACCAAGAATTTATGCAGGTGTTTAATATTCAAGCTGGCGTTGCTTTGCAAAATGCCAAACTGTTTGCCACAATTAAGCAACAGGAACAAATGCAGCGAGATATTCTCCGCAGCTTGACTAACGGTGTAATTTCCACAGATAAAACGGGTAATATTATCGCTGCCAATGAAAGCGCGAAACGATTGCTAGGGTTTAGCGAAGAAGAAAAAGTTGAGGGCAAACCAGTTCAAGAGTTGGTGCAAATTAAAGACAAAGAGGAACAAGACGATCGGAAATTCGCTCGCTGGTTTGAAATGGCTTTGACGCCTGCGGATGATAAAAAGCGCCACCAATATTACCCGGATCAAATATTAGAGAGCCTTGATGGCGAACAGCACAGCGTCAATCTGTCAATTAATACGATCGCCGATGGCAGCGATCCTACTAAAATAGGCGGCGCTTTGGTCGTAATGGACGACATCAGCGATGAAAAACGCCTCAAGAGTACGATGTATCGCTATATGACTCAGGAAGTCGCCGAACAGCTGCTGGCAAGCGGCGATAATTTCAAGATGGGAGGCGATCGCAAAGAAGTTACCGTCCTGTTCTCAGATATTCGCAGCTACACCACCTTGACCGAAAGTATGGAAGCGGAAGAAGTGGTGCAAATGCTCAACGAATATTTCGAGTCAATGGTCGATGCTGTCTTCCGTTACAAAGGTACCCTAGACAAATACATTGGCGATGCGATCATGGCTGTCTTTGGTGCATTTGTCCCATTGGCAGATCATGCCTGGATGGGAGTGCAAACAGCCGTAGAAATGCGCCATCGCTTGGCAGAATTCAATGCGAAACGCCGCGAACATAACCAGAAAGAAATTAAGATTGGTATTGGTATCAATTCCGACGTTGTGATTAGCGGTAATATCGGTTCTTCTCAACGTATGGAACTGACTTCCATCGGAGATGGCGTCAACCTGGGTTCGCGTTTGGAAGGTGCTAGCAAACAATATGGTTGCGATATTGTGATCAGCCAAAATACTTACGAACCTTGTGCCGATCGCATCTGGCACCGGGAACTTGACTTCATTCGCGTTAAAGGCAAAAACGAACCGGTGAGGATCTACGAACTGGTAGGTTTGCGTCACGAACCGATTTCCGACCAAAAGCTGAAATTGATCGATATTTACCACGAAGGACGAAACTATTACCTGAATAAGGAGTTTCGCAAAGCGATGAATGAGTTCGCCATCATTCTGGAAGATATGAGTATCCCCGACAAAGCAGCTTCGCTATATCTGAAGCGCTGTCAGCACTGGCTGGACAACCCGGAATCTGTAGAAACAGAATGGGATGATGGAGTTTGGACTCTGACAGAAAAATAGGCTTTGGTAATTTCAGATTTCTGATTGCAGATTTCAAATTTAAAAATACAATTTGAAATCTGCAATCTAAAATTTAAAATTCCCTTCCCGATTCCAAA
>NZ_JACJUP010000319.1:0-6108 GCF_014748295.1 Planktothrix sp. FACHB-1355
ACCAAAAATGGCTTAACTCCTTTTAGTAATAGTTTCTCAGGAGTGGATTGACCAACACAAGCCGCGTCAGCCCAGTGAGATTTTTCAATCTCTCTAATTTTGCGATTAAACTTAGTCGTGCCACCAGTTCCAGTTTCAACAAGCAAACCAGTATTTTGCAGTCTCCTAAACAATTCCCATCGAGTTGAGTTAACTGCTGCTGCATCCTTTAATGGTGCTTTAGCTTGTGCCAAAATCTTCCTGAGAAGTTCCGGCTTTTTCTTTAGGAATTGTTCGATTGGTCTATCCCCTTTAGCTTGATTACATTTACGACAAGCCAAAGTTAAGTTACTAATCCGATTACTTCCTCCTTTTGATTTGGGGTAAATGTGTTCTACCTCTAATGGTATATTTTCAGCGCCGCAATAAACGCAGTTTCTCCCCCATTTATGTAACAGGTATTCTTTCACCTCAAAGCCAAACAAGTCGCCTCTTTGATATTCGATACTATCAATTTCTGGATTTTGCAGTTTATGGGTATCAAACTTCACTAATTCCTGAGAAATAACAGTAATTGGGCAAAGTTTTCTCAGCCTTCTTACCCAAGTTTCAATATTTATAACTCGACTTTCCAAGGATGGCGGAAGCCATCCTTTTTTGCGAGTGCGGTTAAGAAACCTGGGTTGACGATAACGAGTCTTTCTGTTTCTCCTTCCTCGTCTTAAGGCTCTCCGAGACAAGAGAGCATTTTTGATCTGCTGTCCTCGGTGAGTAATTTCTAAAGCGTTTGTTACTCTGCCAGTTTCTTCTTGAACTACGGCAATTCCAGTAACTTTACTGCCTGGGTCGATTTTGATTCGGTGGGAATGGGTAACAGAATCTTCTACGGTTCTGTCCTGTAAAACAATGGTGAAAGGATAGCGTCGAAAAACTTTGGCTCTCCCTTTTTTGAGTAGTTCTCTTGCCCTTGCTGAATGGCATGGGTCAAGAGGTTGTAAGTTTTTGTCTAATACGAAAACACGCATTACTGCATCTCTCAATAAATGGTTAGGTTTGCCTCGCCAATGTTATTCGGGCTTGCTCTTGTCTGAAGCACTAGCTTTTCCCTATGACTTGTTTAACTCCAGACGACAGAGCTTTAAACTGGCAAGCATTTAAAGGTGTCGTGACCCGAATAACGTAGTTCTTAACAAGAACTTAGGCTGGTCAACAGGGCTTACGATTTCCCGCAAGCCCACACTGTACCGTTAGGTCAGTGTGGGTAGTTGACTGTGGCGGCACTTTGGCTGACTTTAAGTAAGATAGCTCACAAAGCTGGAGTTCGTGTAGCTCTTTTTGGACGATATAGATTTCCAAAAAATGTGCGCGGTGTGCGCTGGTAGCAAAGTTTGCTCCTATGTACGCAAATCCCAGCCGCAACTACAGTAAAGTTATGTTAAGTTAGCAGCTTAACGCCTTTATCTTTACTGGCGCAAATGCGATCGCACATACACACTGAAAGTAGTCAGTAGTTAGTAGTTAGTAGTCAGTAGTCAGTAGTCAGTAGTCAGCGGTTATTTAACTACCCACTACTCAACAGTAGGAGAATTAAACATGGTAACATTACAAGAAAATCGTCAAAGCGAACCAATAGCCAAACAGCTTCAGAGCGTAAAAGTTCCCAGAATTTTACAAACATTCCGGGGAATTCTTTGGCCTATAAAGTATCTAGAAAAAGCCTTTCAGGAATACGGCGACATCTATACGGCTGAATTTGCAGGCTTTCCCAAACAAGTAGTAATCGCCAATCCCCAAGCAATTCAAGAAATTTTTACCGCCGATCCCAAACTGTTTAATTCTGGGGAAGCAAACAAAATTTTGCAGCCTTTATTCGGCAATTATTCCCTGTTACTGCATGATGGCGAATATCACCAGCGCCAAAGAAAACTTTTAATTCCTCCCTTTCATGGCGAACGGATGAAAGCATACGGTGATATCGTCTGCGATATTGCGGAAGAAGTGATGAGTAAATGGACGATCGACAAACCATTTGAAGCTCGCTCATCCATGCAAGAAATTTCCCTGCGAGTCATTCTACGCACAATTTTCGGTCTGGATGAAGGAGAGCGTTACGAAAAACTAAGGCAACTCCTGACTTTGCTGCTGGATACTACCGGTTCTCCTTTACGGTCTAGCTTTGTGTTTCTGGAAGTGCTGCAAAAAGATTTAGGCGCGTGGAGTCCGTGGGGAAAATTCCTGCGGTTAAAACAGCAAATTAACGAACTTCTCTACGCTGAAATTCGCGAACGTCGGGCTAAAAATGACTTATCTGGCGAAGACATTCTCACCTTAATGATGTCAGCTCGCGATGAAGAAGGTCAGCCGATGACAGATGAGGAATTAAAAGATGAATTGATGACGTTGCTGTTTGCAGGTCACGAAACTACAGCAACAGCTTTGGCATGGGCATTATACTGGATTCACCGTCAGCCGGAAGTCCGGGAAAAACTATTGAGAGAGTTAGATACTCTCGGTGAAAATCCAGACGCAAACGCGATCGCTAAACTTCCTTATCTTAATGCTGTCTGTTCGGAAACATTACGAATTTACCCGGTGCTTTTGTTTACTTTACCGCGCATTACAAAAGCGCCTGTAGAAATTATGGGCTATCGCTTTGAACCGAACACAATGCTATCTCCCTGCATTTATTTGATTCACCATCGCGAGGATTTATATCCAGAACCGAAACGTTTTAAGCCAGAACGTTTTCTGGAACGTCAATACTCGCCTTATGAGTTCTTGCCGTTTGGCGGTAGTAACCGTCGCTGTATTGGCATGGCATTTGCTATGTTTGAAATGAAACTGGTACTGGCGACAATTCTGTCAAAATTGGAACTGTCTCTTGCCGTTAATCGCCCGGTTGTAGCTGCACGCAGGGGCATTACTATGGCACCTGTGGGGGGTGTGCGCCTGGTTCTTAAAGGTCAGCGCACTTAATTTTTATCTGAAAATTTAGAGAGTGCGATCGCATCATCTGCGGCTGTAAAAAACTCATCCTGAAGAGAGATGAAAAAAATCAGCCAATGCGATCGCACTTTGTTTTTTCAAATGAGTTAAATTTTATTTGAAATATCCTTGAGAATCCAATATATTTCTAACAAGAATTGTCGGTTAGGTTGAGCAATAGGGAAACCCAACTGCCATCGTTCCAGGTTAAAAGTCCAAAAGGGTCAACATCTGAAGACGAAAAGGAAAATTCTTTACATGGCTAACATATTCAAAGCATCCTTGACTGGCGACCAAGAACCAGCTCCCACCGGGTCTAAAGCGATCGGTTTTGCCGGTGTGGAACTCAACGACGCCGGCAATGCCTTGACATACACCCTAAACATTAGAGGCTTGGACTTTGGGCCTTTGTTGGGCTTAGCGCCTCAGACTCCGAACACAGCGGATGATGTGACGATGGCGCACTTCCATACTGCGCCTCGTGGTGTCAACGGCCCTGTTGTCTTCAATATTTTTCCTGTTGACGATAAAGACGATCAGATAGCAGCGATTAATCCGGATGGCACGATAACCATCACCGGCATTTGGGAACAAACCGACACAGCCAAGCAGCCACTGAGTACTTTTGCCAACCAGCTCAAAAGCGCTGGCCCAGGTGCAGACACAACACTGTACTTCAATGTGCATAGCAATGCCTTCCCCGGTGGTGAAATTCGCGGCCAAATCGCTGCCACGACAGGCATTGTCATTCAAGGAACGGACGTCTCGGACAATCTCGTGGGCAGTGAGGGAGACGACACCCTATTTGCCAAAGGGAATAATGACAGTCTTTCTGGCCGTGGCGGTGACGACTTGTTTAACGGCAATCAAGGCAGCGACACCTTGAATGGAGGTGCAGGCAACGATACCCTCTACGGCGGTAAAGACGATGACTTCCTCTTCGGCAATGAAGGTAATGACGTTCTCATCGGCAACTTGGGGGCGGACAATCTCGCTGGCGGGAAGGGAGACGATTTGTTATTTGGCAATGAAGGCAGCGACACCCTAGATGGGAACGCAGGCAACGATACCATCTACGGCGGTAAAGATAATGACTTCCTCATCGGTAGCCTTGGCAACGATTCCCTCAGCGGCGACTTGGGAGACGATACCCTTGGTGGCGTTGATGGCAGCAGTGCCAGTCCTGGATTGGGGGAGATAGATACCCTGAGTGGGGGAGATGGAGTCGATCGATTTTTACTGGGAAAAAGCAATGTGTTTTACTACAACGATGGTAATGATGCCGATGCCGGCCTAAACGACTACGCTCTAATTACTGACTTCAAAGCTGGGCAGGATGTCATCCAGCTGCGCGGTGCGGCTAATAACTATACGTTGGCTGCATCTGGAGGTAATTTACCGACAGGAACGGGTATCTTCCTTGTGTCATCCGGTCAAAACGAGCTGGTAGGAATTGTGCAAGGAGTTACCGATTTGACTTTGGGAAGTAATTCTTTTATTTTCGTTTAGATTGTCGGGTGGGCATTGCCCACCTTATCGAATTACGGCTTTTCTCCGGATGCCACTAGCGCCGCCATTGGCAAAAGTAATTTGTTGTTTGTGATGTAGTTTAAGGTTGTTTGATTGACGGCGGCGCGGATATTTTCCAGAGATTTACTATCTTGAACTCTCAGCAAACCGCCCGTTCTAGCCGTGCCTTCATAAAAAGCATCAAAAAGTTCGTTGCCATCGGCTAGTTCCCACTGCATGGGAACTGTCTGCACGGCAACATTTTTAAAGCCTACAGTTTGTAATGAATCGATGCACCGATCGCGATCGCTAAATCGGAAAAAGGGTGGCCCTTCTGGGAGCGCAACTTTGGCATCGCCATAAGTTTCGATCGCTGGCAGCATGATTTGGAATGCGACGCAATGTTCTGGCTTTTCCCAGACAGCAAAGGCAAATTTTCCGCCGCTGCGAATAACCCGAAATGCTTCGCTCAGCGCTTTTTCTGGCTGCGCTAAATGCAAGATGCCAAAATTCATCACCGCCGCTTCAAATTGAGAGTCTGCAAAAGCTAAAGATTCCGCATCGCCTTGTTGAAATTCGATTTGGGGATGTAGTTCTTTTGCTTTCGCCACCATCGCTTCTGCAAAATCGACCCCAGTTACTTGCCATCCTCTTTGAAATGCTGCCGCCGCTACGTAGCCAGGGCCACTGGCAATATCGAGCAATTTCTTACCCCCACCAGCATCGACAGCATCGAGCAGAGGAGCGATGGTTTGTTTGGTGAGATTGCCAAAAGAAGAATGATATTTTTCTACTGATTTCTGCCATCCCTCATATTCAAATTCTTTAAAAGCATTGACGCGATCGCTAGCGTTTATCATAGTTAATTAGAGCTTATACTTATAAACAAATTTTTAATATACATCCAGAACGTTTGATTGTCAATCCTAATATAAATCTAACTGCCTTTGGTATTCTGCGGGAGTATTGATATCGGCAATCACAACTGGCGTATCGAATTCAACTTTCTGGATTTCTGGATAAAAATCTTGCACGATTTGGCGCAATCCAAAACTTTCTTCTCGAATATTTTGTAAGTAAGGTAACGCTTGGTTGGCAAAAAATAAAGGATGTCCTAACTTACCTTTATAAGTCGGTGCGGTAATTATGGCAGCGTTGCTGATTTGGAATTGCAATAATTTTTGGTAAATTGCAGTCGGTCTGGGTTGATCGACTGCTGAGATAACCAAAATTTGCACATTTTTGGGAATTAATTGCAATCCGGTTAAGATAGAACTGGTTTTGCCTTGGCTGGGGTCGGGATTGATAATAACCTTGGTGCTGGGGGGACAATCTTTTTGGCGATCGCTATTATGTGGCCCAAGCACTACCACAGGTGCGATCGCTGCCAGCAGAAATTGTTCTACTTGGTAAGATAGTAAAGTTTTGCCATCCAGCCAAGGAAGAGAAGCCTTGCAAACACCCATTCGGCGGGATTTACCTGCTGCTAGAACGATCGCGAAGTATCGCGGGGGAGAAAAGAAATCAGTATTCATGAGAATTAAATTTAGTTACTTAATAGAGTGTATTTGCTCTGATAAAGATCGCCCTGTTCCGCCGCGACGAACTTTGATTAATTCGGCGCAGATACTAACA
>NZ_JACJUP010000032.1:0-15817 GCF_014748295.1 Planktothrix sp. FACHB-1355
ACATTAAAATCCCGTAAGCAGACAAACGGATTTTGAAACGGATTTTGACAGATCTATGTTGCCAATTTGGGCCCAAATCTGGCCAAATATAATTTTTGAATACCGTCAAAGGTCGAAAAACAGGCCAAAAAGCCATAAATTTAGGAACTATCTTTTTAATAAAGGAGTAATATTACACCCCTTCACCCTAAAATTGACTACCAACACACCTAAACAGCATAAAAATATGCAAATAATCATTTTGTTTGGAGCTGAATCGTTAGATTATATGGACTAGGTAGTGAGGAGTAAAAAAAATGGCAAATATCACCGGAACAATAGATAGTGAATTTCTTGCTGGCACACTAGCACCAGACTTTATTCTTGCCCTAGCAGGTAACGACACAGTTCTAGGCCAAGCAGGCAACGATACCATTTACGGAAACGAAGGCCAAGATAGCTTGCGAGGCGATGACAACGAGGACTACTTGCAGGGCGACCAAGACAACGACATCATCTATGGCAACCTTGGCAATGACACAGGTGTTGGTGGCCTTGGCAACGATACCATCTTTGGCAATGAGGGTATGGACCTTCTCAACGGCAATGACGGTAATGACGTTGTGAATGGCAACGAAGGTGACGATACCTTGTTTGGCGAAGATGGCCAAGACTATCTCCGGGGCGGTGCAGACAACGATCGCTTATTCGGCAACCTGGGCAACGATACCCTATACGGCGATTTGGGCAACGACTCGATTCAGGGCAACGAAAATGATGACCTAATTAACGGCAACGAAGGGCAAGATGTTCTCAACGGTAACGAAGGCAACGATACCGTCCGGGGTGGTATGGATAACGATACCGTTCGGGGCGGTATGGACAATGACAAATTGTACGGTGACGAAGGGAATGACACCGTTTATGGCGACCAGGGTAACGACTCCGTATTTGGCGGCGACGGAACAGACCTTTTATATGGTAATGAAGGTAACGATGCCATCAATGGCAACGAGGGCAACGATACTGCCTTTGGAGGACAAGGCAATGACACCATACGGGGAGGCATGAACAATGACTCCCTTCTCGGTGACGAAGGGAATGACACCCTCTATGGCGATTTGGGAGACGACAGCCTCTATGGCGGTGGCGGCAACGATTTACTTTACGGCGACCAAGGATTGGAGTCTGATTTTGGCGGGGATGGTAACGATGTTATTTTCGGTAACGAAGGCTTAGATACGATTTACGGTTTAGGCGGTAACGACCAGTTGTTCGGCAACGAGGACGATGACGTACTCAACGGCAACGAAGGTCAGGACAGCATTTTCGGAGGTATGGGCGATGACGTAGTACGGGGAGGCATCGGCAATGACTCCCTCTTTGGCGATCGCGGACGAGACACCTTATTCGGCGACCAGGGTGCAGATACCCTCACAGGCGATAGTGGCGGTGAAACTAACACTGATGTCTTCGTCATCGGTCGCGGTACCGGTGGTTCTACCAAAACTGATGCCGACTTGATTACCGACTTTCAACTTTGTATAGATTTAATTTCACTAAGTGGTGGTGTCAGTTATGGCGATTTAAATATCTTTCAAGGTACGGGAGGCGATGTCGCCAACACCATTATTCAGGACAAGACCACCGGCGAGTTTTTGGCAGTCTTGCAGAATGTCGATAGCAATTCGATAGATGGTGCTGCTTTCACTCCAAGAGGGCCTGAAAGGGTCAGTATTACAGCCACCAATCCCACGACGATCGAATCCACACCAACTACAGCACCAGGTTTGTTTACCGTTTCCGTCCCTTGCGATACCGATGAAGACCTCAAGGTAAATTACGTCATTTCCGGTATAGCTATCAACGGTACAGACTACCAAACCCTTAGCGGTAGCGTGATTATTCCAGCTGGTGCTAGCAGCGCGACAATTCCGGTTGTAGCTATTGACGATACACTTGTCGAATCGAATGAAACGGTAATAGCTAGTTTGACTGCCGGTACGGGTTACGATGTGGCAGCTTCCCCCAAAAACACGGCTACTGTCACAATTTTGGATAACGATGCGTTAACTCAAACCACGGTCAATATTTTTGCCAGCGACCCACTTGCATCTGATGCCACTCCCGCCGATCCAGGCCAGTTTACGATCGCCCGCACAGGAGACCTGACCCAACCGCTTACCGTCAATTACACTCTCTCGCCTTTAAGCACTGCTACTAAAGATACCGACTATAAGTCTACGCCAACGCTGAGCACCAGCATTACTATTCCAGCAGGTTCCGATCGCGCAATCATCGATATCAACCCGATCTCCGATAGCGCGATCGAAGGCAATGAAACGATCGCCTTGTTTTTAGGCGGCGGTGCCAATTACACGGTGGGGCCTGCTAACAGTGCCACCGTAATCATTACCGATCCGCCAGCAGCAGCAAAACCGACCGTCTTCGTTACCGCACCCAATCCTACTGCTTCAGAGGCTGGTGGGAAGCCCGGTACGTTTCAGTTTGCACGTACTGGAGGCGATATCAACCAGTCAGTTACAATCAATTACGTTATCACAGGTACAGCTACACCCAACACTGACTATTCCTCGACTGTTAGTGGTAACAGTATCACTATCGCTGCCGGTAAAACTGTCTCCGATCTAATTAGCATCACAGCCACAGCGGACGCCATTAGTGAACCGACTGAAACAGTGACTGTGACCATATCTGAAGATACGGGTTATTTTGTAGGTTCCCAGGATATGGCTACAATCAATATTCTGGATAATAACCTATTAAATGTACCCGTACCCGCTCCCAATCGGGTACTCCGTTTTGCACAGTCGGGTGGCAACGCGATTGGCAATCATGCCACCATCACGGAAGCGGTCAATGCAGCCGGTAATAATGAGATCATTTTCGTGCTACCCGGTACTTATAACGAACCAGGCACCATTGTTATCAACAAGCCATTAACAATTCGCGGGCCTAATGCCGGTTTGAGCCCCTCCACTGGTTTGGCAGGTGCCCCTGCTATTGTTAGGGCACCCGCAGGTGCGCGAGTTATTGACATTGCCTCTGGTGTCAATAACGTTACAATTGAGGGTCTGAGAATCGATATCCAAGGAGAAAATGCCATCCTGGATAACGATGCCAGTAATAACATCATCATTCGTCAAAATGAGTTTACCGGAACCGGGCCAGCAACGGGTGGTGTAATGCGCTTCGATTATCAAGGTGCATCCGGTTCCTCTTTAACTGTGCAAGACAACTTAATTCGCGACCTTGCATTCAATGCAGGCAGTAGCACCAGCGGTATTCAGGCATTCCGGGTTGACACGTTGAGGATTACGGATAACACCATTGCCAGCGTACCCGGGCCGGGAATCGCCGCCGATGCAATTACCAACGCTGCGAGTGTAATTAATAACAATACCGTCAGCAACACCGGGCAACAGGGCATCCAGCTGGCAGGTGGTAGCGCGACGATCGCAAACAACGATATCACCAATACAAACACCACAAGCGGTGCGGATAGGGGCGGTATCCGATTGCGGGATTCCGGTCTGACAACTACAAAATTGGGAACGGTAAATGTCAGCAGCAACACGATCACGAACTCGTTCAATGGTATAGCGATCGCAGATGGCACAAATATTACAGGTGCAGTCAAGATCAATTTCAACAACATCATCGGTAACTCGAATGCCGCACTGTACCACGGCGGGACTGGTGCTTTGAATGCAGAAAATAACTGGTGGGATTCTGCAAATGGCCCGACAATCGGCGGCACCGGACGGAGTGCGATCAACGGTTCCGGCGGTACAGCTGCCAACGTAGACTTCAACCCATTTGCTACCCAACCGTTCTAAAACCAAGCTGGCAGGAGTCTCTACCTAGAGTGGGAGAATTAATCTTTTCCCGCTCCCACTCCTTCTTACCTATCCCCTAGCCCGCTAAAATTGAGGGAGGTCAAGAAATTCCAGATTTGAAGCTTATGATTCCAACCTGGAAAACAACAGGCCAGGTTGGAATCTCAAATCTAAAATCAGCAATTTTGTTCACAATCAGAACGCGCAGTACCGACCCATAATCTTTGGTTTGGGTCTTTATTGCGCTTAGCAATATAAAAGCAGATCGATATCAATAAATCATGTTACAATATGGACAACTGGTTAACACAGTAGTGTAAAAGCTCTAACGCTCAACACACAAACTAACTTAACCAAACCCTATTGAGCGGAAAAAACTATTTCTCTTTTTAGGGAGCGATCCCTTACAAAAGTTATCACGACACAAGCTCCCAACCAGTATCTCTGGAAAAGCGATGGGTTTATCCCTATAGAGAAAAAATCCCCAACAATAATCTTTGATTTTAGTTGGATCTGTTCAAATTATTGAGTCTTACTCACAAGTTAAGCTTCCATGACCTCTGAGGTTTTAGTCGAAAAGAAAAAGTTGGAAAACCCGCCGCTCGAAATTCGGGTCTTGGGCGATCGCGCCTTGCGTCAACCAGCAAAGCGTATCGCTAAAGTAGACTCAGAAATCCGAGATCTCGTGCGAGAAATGCTACAAACTATGTACAGCGCCGATGGGATCGGTCTGGCTGCACCGCAGGTGGCTGTACAAAAACAACTGATTGTGGTAGACTGCGAGCCAGATAACCCGGCCAATCAGCCTCTGGTTTTAATCAATCCCACGATTAAAGCATTGACCCGCGACTTGTGTGTAGCTCAGGAAGGTTGTTTGAGCATTCCAAAAGTTTACCTGGACGTCAAACGTCCAGAAGCTATTGAAGTTGCTTACAAAGACGAGTACGGTCGCCCTCGAACGCTGAAAGCAACAGGCTTGCTCAGTCGTGCCATTCAGCACGAAATGGATCACCTCAACGGAGTACTCTTTGTAGACCGGGTAGAAAATAGTTTGGCGCTTACTCAAGAGTTAAACAAGTACGGATTCTCGACCCAGGCTGTCAAACCAGTTGGATAATTCGGAAAAAGGCAGTGAGTACACTAACTTCAAAAAGCGCCCTTTTGTTGGGCGCTTCCTGCGTATCAACGATCGCAGCAGTGGGTTCAATATTCGAGCTCTCTTCTGGAGAACCCCAGTTGGGTAGCTTAGCAACAACTATTATTTTGGCAATCAGCCTGCCGCTGGGTGGATTTTTGTTCTATGCTGCCGTTAAAGACGCCAAAGAAAACCAACAGCAGTGAATAGTCAGAAAAATTAAAAATTAAAAGTTAAAAATGAGAAGTTTTTTGCATTTTTAATTTTTAATTAATTCCATAGGGAGTAGATTTGACTGGACATCACTTTATTTGAAAACAAAAAACTACTGACTCTTGGCAAATGAAAAGTGACATTTCTGAGGCATTTCTCCGGCAATTGCCGACTGAGAGTGCAGATGAAGCAGAACGTCGCTACTCGCTTGAGACTGCTGACGAAATTGTGCTTGGGCGAGATTTAAACTGTCAAATTGTGCTGGACTCCAACATATACGGAATGGTTTCCAGGCGTCATGCGTCAGTCAGCCACATAACCAAATTTGCAGGCGCTCCACCCAACTGGCTTGTTTGCGATCTCAAAAGTGCAAATGGCACCTATGTAAATGGCCAACGGCTAGAAGGATGTCGTATTTGTCGAGAAGGCGATCGGATCGTACTGGGGCAAAACGGCCCAGAATTCATCTTTGAAGTCATAAAAACTACCCAGACTGCTGCTAGCACTCCCTCCTCACTAAGAAACGCTCCCAGCCCACAAGTTGAATCTAGTCCTACCATAAGACCTTCTCAAACAGAGTCTGTTAGTTTTACTCAGCTGTTTCCCATTTTTTCAACCGGACGCGAACTGACTCAAAAAGCCTACTTGCTTCCAGGCATCATCACAGTGGGATTTGTAGTCTTGATGTTTGCTGCTGTAGGCAACCCTATGGTATTCAACTTGGTGCTGGCTTCATACTTGGCAGGAGCCGCTTATTACTTCGTTTATCAACTTTGTGGCAAGCATAAACCTTGGTGGATGCTATTAGCTTGTGCCTTGGTTACTGTATTAATTTTACTAAGTCCGCTACTCCCTTTATTTATAGTTATTTTTCGCCAAATTCTGCCAGGAAGTTTACCAACAAATTTCGAGAACTTAACTTTTCCGATTCTACTCATCCGAATGTTTTTCGGAGCCGGCTTGATGGAAGAGTTGCTCAAAGCCTTACCCGTGCTAGGCGCTGATTTGCTGGGACGCCGCTTACCACCTGCTTGGCGCGAAAGAATCGGAGTAGTAGAACCCCTTGATGGGATTTTGCTGGGAACATCTTCTGCTGTTGGCTTTACCCTAATGGAAACTTTAGGGCAGTACGTACCTCAGATTATCCGGGATGCGACATTTCAGGTGGGGGAAGGTGTAGGGGAGTTGGTGGGATTGCAACTGCTGATTCCTCGGATTTTAGGCTCTGTCGCCGGACATATGGCATACAGCGGCTATTTGGGCTATTTCATTGGGCTCAGTAGCCTGAAGCCTCGTCGGCGCTGGCAAATCCTTAGCATAGGCTACCTCAGCGCGGCAGTACTTCACGCTTTATGGAATGCAACTGGTATTATTAGTCCCTTTGTCTTGGCCTTGGTAGGTGTGCTGTCCTATGCTTTTTTGACAGCAGCTATTCTTAAGGCTAGGGCTTTGTCACCAAGGCGAAACGCTGTCCTCACGCCTCGTCGATCGAAAACATAGCTACTACCTTTATGAATCGCCTCTAGATTCCAATTCAGCAAAGGCGTAGCGAGCTATTGCCAAACTTAAGCGTGCCTGTTCCATCTTCGATAATTCAGCAAAAGGAACACCTCTAACAGTTCCCAGCACAGATTCGATCGCTTCCGTTTCTGCTCCCCGCATAGCATAAGCTAAAGGACGAGCCATCACCAATAAGTCTTCTTCTTCCCAGCCTAAAGCCAGTTGCTGCACGCACTTTACCAAACGTTCTGCCAAACATAAATTTGTTGACATCAAATTTTTGGCCTGTTTGGCGATCGTCTCTAGAGTTACCTGCGGGACGCGAGAAGCAAACCTCTGGTACAAAGCCCCTAAAATAGGCAGATCTAAAGCCAACGCTTCCACATTGTCTGGAACCTTTTCCACCCAAAGTCGGTCAAGGTGTGCAAACAAAGTCTGCGATCGAGCCTCTACATCAACCTCCAGCCAATCATCTAAAACGAAAGCCTTTTCTAGTTCGGCAAAATAAGCTTCTGATTCCGGATGAGTGGTATTCCAGCAATAGGTTGTTTCATCTTGCAGAAGTGCCTGCACCAGATCGTGTTCTGCTTGGGCGGTGAAATCGGGAGAATATTCCGAATACCTGGTTTCACTTGCCATAATTCAACTCCTGAATCTTATTTTTTACCAACGCTGTCCGCAGGGTGACTACACCAGCACTTCCACAAGTTCCGCAACCCTTGAGATTCTCTTTCTCTATCAATATCCAAACTCAGAAATAGTGGAATGCCAATTCTCTTCCACCATTTTTTATTACAGATTGGCTTTCCAGTGGCACAGGTGAGGTATTTTAATTTTGTCCCAAGTTCCTACTTATGGGGCAGATTCCCGATTTCCCAGTCAAGTAACAACCGCACGATGGAGACATCAATATCCTCAACCATCGATTACAAATTCCCAAATCTGCCCGTGGGAACTACCAAACTTTAACTGAGATCCAGATTGCAAGGGAGCTTCTTGGTGATGAACTTTTCGCCAACCCCCAGTTCCCAAAATCAGCGTACCGAAGCGAGAAAAATCTCGCAGGAAATATGTCGGTGGGGAGTTACTGTCCAAAGGATCGCCGCGACAAATAATTTCTGCGTGTCTTTGCGAAACCCACTTTTCGCAGATCGTCAAATCGTTATCCTGCTGGCGACGTCCTACTCGCATCAATCCACCACGAATTGGCCAGAATTTATTTGTCGATCCTAAAGGACGCACAAAAGCAGCTCGTTCTCGTCCGATCCAAGTTAAAGAATTTTCCGGTAATTCGGTAATACTTTCAGCCAGAGGTTGTAGCAGTTCGCCATCAAACTCCGGGTGCATATACAGAACAGGTAAAGTCCAAGCTGGTTGATTGAACTTATACAGGGTCAGCAACTGCTGTCTAGCTACGGCCACCGCCCGATCGATCGGCATCCGTTCCGCCAAAGCACGAGCAAAAGCTTTGATAAAGCTAATTGCTTCCTCATCAGCAATAGCATCCCGCATTGCCAAAACCGCTGGTACACCGTGATGCAGCAGCACTTCTGCCAAACTGCTACGGGGAATAGGCTGATGATTGTGTTCTGCCGATCGAGCTCCCCAGCAAGCGTTAAAAACTGCCAGCGTCACCTGGCAACGAGTCAGTACTTGTGCCAATTCTGTACCGTTCATGGTGACACCGGGCCGCAAAAACAGCAAGCCTCCATCAGGTGCAGGTTCACCGTGACCGGCATAAAAGAAAACATTGTAAGCGTTGCTTTCCAGGCGTGCAGTTAGTTCCTCTGGAGTGGGCATAACTAAAGTATCTACCAGGCACGGTACCAGGGTAGCAGTACCGTTAGGACTGACGTTGCCGCTACTTTCAAGAATTTTAGCGAGAGCAAGTGCCTCTTGTTCGAGTTTTAAGTTTCCCAAAGATGAGGGTTGCCTGGGGGCATCTTGTTGACCTAAAACCAGCAGTATGTTTAAGGCTTGCTCTGGTTTAAGGGGAGGTAGAGGAGCAACATCGCTGGTGGTGCGACTGAAAAGCAATTGCTGACTTAAAGAAATTGCCTGTTTTCCGGCCTGGGGCTGCATAATTTCCCAAGGCAGAGTTATTAAGTCTGGGTCGCGAATTTCCAGACGTAGCCGTAAAGGTTGATTTTGTCCAATGGCAATTCCTTGACTGCGATCGAGACTGCTTTGGATCGCCCCTTCAAATAGCCACTGCCAGAGTTGTATTCCTAGCTGCTGCATCAAACGACCGCCGTAGCTAGTTGTGGAACCTAAAGGAGACGACACAACTACCATTGTTGGAGCTAAAGCTACTTGGACTGCTGGAAGCTTTTGAGAACTGGACAAGCTGAGAGGGGAAAACATCTCCTGCCAAGCAAGCCAGGTTTGGGTTAAGCTTTCCGGCCAAATGCAGTCGTGGTGGAGGTATCCACCAGGTAATGGGGCTTTTAAAACCCATATGGCAAAATGCTCTGCCTCAGCAGCTACCAGGCGAGCTACGCTTAAGTTGAGGCAAGGACTCTCAGATGGCGACATTCAGAACCCTTGATACTGGATCTGGACTGGAGCAATTTTTTTCACCAGTTTTCTTTCAGTCTATCTATTCTTCAGACTGAATTTATTAACGATTTGCCCCTGGACTAGCAGAGGCTCCACTACCAGTACATTTTCCCAGCCCAGCAGCTTTTTGAATGGAATTTTGGCTAATGTTCGATTCAAGCTCTACTTGTCGAATCCATCCTTCTTGGGCTGGTATAACTAAATTATAAGTTGCTGGAAGCTTCTGTGAGTTAAGCGTGGCAGGAATTTTGCATACTTTAAGTTTCAGCCAGCTGTCTCCATCTCGAACAGCTTTACTTTTTATTTCGAGGATAGTACCTTCTGGGATTACCCCGATCGCATTTTGTTTTTGAGGCCCTTCATAAAGCAAAAGAGGAGATCTGGGGCTTTGGGAATTGTTAGCGATCGAGACTGCGATCGACAATCCCGGACTCAACGAGAGGGGTGAACGACTGGAAACAGGGCTTTCCTGGGATGAACTGTGTGGCTTGGTTTGACCGATAGAATCCGGATTCGACACAGGCAGATCGCCCCATTTACCCACAGTAAAGTAGACCAGTGCCGTACCCAATCCCAGCAACAAAGCGATTCCACCTAACAGGGGTAACAGACTGGGTTTGGCAAGCCGAGTAGGTAGGAGCTGAGTCTTAAGTGTGGAGGGAGTGCCAAAATCTTGAGTTCGAGCTGAAGCAGAATATGCAACCGATTCGGGGATGACTAAAGTGGGAGCCATACCCGCCGATTTGTCTCTAACCTGGCAATAAACTAAGCCTACAGTAACGTTATCGTGACCGTTTTGGGTGTTGCCTATCTCGATCAGTCTTGCTGCCGCTGTCGCCAGGTTTATTTTGCCTTCTAAAACTGGCACGATTTCTGTATCCCAGTATTGCTCTACGCGATCGCTATCGCTCAAACCATCAGAACACAGCATAAAAATACAGTCTTCATCAATAACAAACCGCTGTACTGTGGGATGCAAGTTGTTTGACGAACTCATACCCAATGCCTGAACCAAAGACCCAGATCCGATCTGTTGCAACGCTTCTCGGTATAAGGTATAGCCCAGCCGCACTTCCCGGCTGGCCACATCATCGTCTACAGTAATTTGATGGCAACTGTGGCGCGTAATCCAGTAGACTCGGCTGTCCCCAATATGAGTAATGTACATCTCGTGGGCTTGAGTCAAAGCCATTACCAGTGTTGTGCCCATACGTTGCCTGTCGTACCGCCCTTCGCTATCGTTGCGTTGACTGATAAGATCGTTGGCATTGCAAATTGCACGTTCTAATTCCGAGCTCAAATCAACCAGATCGTTGGACGGCAATATTTTTAAGCTGCCCAATGAGCCAACGCGATCGTCAACTGCATCATCTGCAAGCTGGTGGTTCTGCCAGCGAGATGCCTCCGCAACGACTGTTTCTATCGCTAAGCTGGAAGCGACATTGCCGCCTTCGTGTCCGCCAATCCCGTCGCAGACAACAGTTAAAGCTTGAGAACCCGCAGGGACTTGGTAGAAATTACCGCTATCCGGGTAGCAGGCATCTTCATTGCGTAGTCTGGTCGGGCCTGTATCTGTGTAGCTGGCAATTTGATAGATGCGTTCTTGGGATTGCCCTACTGTATACAGAGCGCCATCTAACTGAGCTAGTAAATCTTCGGGAAATAGCTGGCCTTTGATCGTACTTTGGCACAATTGAACCAGAAAATCTGCGATCTCTGGCTGTGCCTTTCCCGCCCATTGCAACCACAGCTGACCCAACTCGCTTAAGTTCGGTTCCTCTCGATCCTGGCGTAATTCCAACAAGCGCACGATCGGCCCTTCCACTCGCAGCAGCTTTGGTTTCAGCAAACTAGCCGTGACACCCGCGATGCTAAAAGGTTGCCAAAGTTGGGCAATTTGCCACAGCCAATTGAGCTGCCGGATTGCTGGGGCATTTTCCCAAGCTGTGGCTAATTCTGTCATTAGGTTGGGCTTTAAGCTTTTAGCATCGGTGCAAATCGGAGCTTCTTCGAGCAGCCAAATTACTTCCTTTCGGCTTTTTTTGAGCGGTGGTAAGAGTCCGTAAACTTGGGGAACGTGTAACCGATAGGGGAAAAGATACAAATAGGGTGCGATCGCATCTGTGATATCTTGCGGAAATAAGGGTACTAGCCCTGGTTTGGTGTCCAGCAAAATTCTGTCGCGTTTGAGGACATAACGCTCTGCCAAAAGCTTCCCTGGCTTATAAGCTTCTATCCCAGAACCGACCGCCCACAAATACCGTTTTGGTATGGGGGTACGACATTTCTGGCAAAACTTGTGACTCTCTGGGTTAGGAGCCTGACAGTGCGTATTCGGGCAAGTAATTTGAGCGGCGTCTCCCATGAAGATTTTTTCACTCCAAGGCTTCGGGATTTGGCCGATGATATGCAGGGGTCTGCAAGAGAGCCTACTTGTAGTCAAATTGCCAAATCGGTTGATAATCAACGATTGTAGCGTTTGACTATCCATCTTCTCTAACTATTTAGATATAAGACGTTCTCTCTATTAGCTTTGATTCGATCGCGCAGCTGAGTCCGATCCTGATGGTGGATAATAAGGCTCAGTGGTACTTTGCTTCATCAGTTGAGGCCAAAGGATCAAAAAGAAGCCCATCCAAATTAACACTGGTAGGGACACTACAACTGTCACCCAAACAGTTTTGAATAATAACCAGCTTAAGCCGATCAGCCCGCTCCCGGTGACTGCAATCGACCAAGGCTGACACCACCAAGGTTTGTACCCCCAAGGGTTCAGATCGATTTTCGATTTTGGATCGTCGGACATAAGATGATAACTTGGTTGTAAAACGGATGAAGTATTTGCTAGACAATACCTACAATATCTAATATGCACTAAATTACAGGAGGCAACCTCGGTCAGGTAGGGGTGAACCCCCGCTTGAGCGATCGCGGCGGAACATATAAATTTAGAAATCGTTCCTTAATTACCAATCGTTGCAGAATCTAAATATCTGCTTTCCTAATTCTTTCTTTCAAGAGCAATGTAAATTGGTTAAGCTTTCCGCTCCGATTCTTTAGGCTCTTGATTACCTGTATTTAGGATTGGTTCAAATCGATCTAAACTAATAATTTTTTTGCTGGTTGCTATGCCCACACCTATATTCGACCGTCATCTAGAGAAAACAGTCCCTACTTCAGAATCTTCTGCGCTCGCAGAAATTCATGAAGGTATTACCTACTTAAAAAGATCTCAGACTCTCCTTTATCGAATGCTCAACATTGATACTTGGGCAATTGTATGTACGATGGAGGATTTCGATCCTGGATTTTGGGGTCGGTTCATGGCTAATCGTCAAGCAGCTTTTACAGAATTTTTAGCACAAAAGAAACGTCAGCGTTCCTAAGTTCTTTTTTTGTCAATATTTTTAATATTTTTGCTTTGCGATGCCAGACTAAAAGGCTTTCACAACTTATACTGAGCGAGCATAACCAGCCATTTTCCACTTAGCCATTTGACCAGAATTAACTATGCCCAAAACGGGTTTCTACAGCTTGGTTTGGCGGCATCAATATTTTTAATACCGCCGCCAAAGCCAAGTACAAGTATCTTAGAATCTATTGTTTATCTTGTTCGGCTGCTACTTGAGGTAAACCCATACTGTGGTTAAGAACGCGAGCATTGAGGTTATAACTAATTTCACCCTTTTGCAGGAGAGAACGCACGAAATGTTCTAAATCCGAACCGATGCGACGGATATTGTATTCCGTTAAATTCTCTCCGCTAGATGACTCAACAAGTTCATCAAACTTTCGATAAACTTTTTGCAGAGATTCTTCGTTCCAATTTAGTTCATTGTCTGGATCGACATCCAAAGTTAAAACGCTGTCGCTGGGAACTAACTCATTGTTCTCAACTTCGGCAGTAAAAATGCGGATGTGGCGGGTTGTAGACTTGAGCAACATAGTCGCAGTGTTGTAAAGCTAGTACTGGCCAACCTATTGTAAACCTTTGTTACGGCAATTACGCTTTGAAAATAGACTCATAGAGTCTTTAGGCAGATACCGAACTTGATTTTTAACGAGCAATCATACCTGTCTGACGGGCATAGGCGAAAATTCCCCCTGCTTCAATCACAGGCCCCACTTCTCCAATTGGCTTGAGATCGTAAATTTTCCCATGCGTGTGGTCGATCAGTTGATTTTGCTCAAAGTCGATCGAAACTTCCTGACCGGTTTCCAACACATCACACAAACGCTCGACTGACTCCCAAGGGTAAAGTTCGCCAGTAGCCGAGCAATTGCGGAAAAAGATGCGGGCGTAGGACTGGGCTACAACAGCTTTTACCCCAGCAGCCCCTAGAGCAATGGGCGCGTGTTCTCGCGAGGAGCCGCAGCCGAAGTTTTCTCCCGCTACAATTATGGGATAGGGCGTCTTCATTTCTCCTGGCGCAATAAACTTACCGTAGCGATCGGGTAACCCTGCAAAAGCATAACTGCCGAGCTTTTCGTACTCATCTGGTTTAGAAGGAACCAACGTGAGGTATTCTGCTGGTATAATTTGATCTGTATCAATATTGTCATCAACAACAAAGATGATACCGCGAATTACTTTGCTCATAATAAATTTCCTGTTTACTTTTGCAGCTTTTTACTCGGCTAGGTGTACTTCCAGTACATCTTACATGAAAATGTAACCACCATATATATTAAAGCAATGTGATTTTTCTTCAGGATAGCAAGTCACCGTTCGGCTAAATTATCTAATTTTACATAAAATCTATTTTTTTCGCCTATGTAAAATAAGCCCTTTGTTGCTAAATTTAAGTTTTTGATGTCAAGTATGAGTCAAACTATTTAGAGGAAATGTTAAAATATTAAGTTTTGCAGAAGCAGTTAAAAAAGTCAATTGATTGATAAACTTGTATTCAAGTATGTATTAGTTTAAGGAGAAAAGTTAAATTTTGTAATTTTTTGTTTGAGGATAATCAGGAGCGGGTATATTATGGAATTTTAGCAAAAACAAGACTAGACCTCTGGAAACAGCATAAAACTAGAAAAATGTGAACTATAAGCTCAGGAAACCAAGTAAATTTAAAAGGAGGGGATTTGCCGGGACATAAAATGGTTACTGTGGATAAGGCTGGGTTAAAAGTGGTTTATTAATCGATAAATATAAGGTCTATAAACTCTTTCAAAAGAGCTAATTTTTCCGCTGTCAGACCCAAACTGAAATATCCCCAGCTTCTTTGCAGTCATGCCATCAGGATTGAAATAGAAAAATCTTGTAGATAAATCGAGAAAGACTGGTCACAATACACAAGACAGTACAGTAGCAATTGACTTTTGCGATCGAAAAACTTTTTTAATAACGCTCGCCTTCAATGGTGTGTTGATTTGGATTCTGGCTTTCCCTTTGGAGAATAAGGACAGAGCCATCGAGCCAATATATCTGGCTCCCAACGGACAGCCCCAGCGAAGCTAAAGTCTTTCGATCGAATCCGAAAACAGCAGCCAATCTCAGTCTGGAGAAGCACTTTGGCTTGCAAGCATAGCAAATAAATCTAAAACCCATGACAAACTAGATATAGAAAACCAGTAATTGAACCCAACCATAACCAAGCGAAGAAGAAACTTATGAAAGCGTCTGCAAACCGTATAATTTCATCGCCAGCAGCCCTAATTCTCAAGCTTGTCGGCACAATCTTGATTTTGTCTTTTGTGATTGACACGGTAACCCTGCCTCTGACTATCCCGTCCTTTCACCTGCAAGAGGAAGCTTGGCAAATAAACCTGACAACCCAGCTTGTCGAGCGAGGATTTATCCCTATGCTGGGGATAGCTTTGCTATTTGCTGGCTCTTGGATGGACGATCAACTAGACCCGCAGGGAAGCGGTCAACCCTGGCAATTAGTGAAAGTAGGGGCGCTCGTGCTTTCCGGTATTTTAGGCTTAGCATTCCTGGTTATTACTTTTGTTCACGTAAACAATGTCAGTAAGGCTAGCAATGAGGCGATCCAGAGAATTGAGCAGCAGGCAACTCAAGCAGAAAGCCAGCTTAACAGTGAAGGTTTTAGAGCCCAAATCGAACAGCGCCGAGGCCAAATTAAAACCCAAATCAGCGACTTGCTCAAAGACGAACAGAGACTGGGCCAAGCACTCCAAAGCCAGCAAGTGTCAAACGAACTCAAAACAATATTGCAGCAGTCTAAAGACAATCCGCAAGTAGTGGATGAATACTTGGATCGGCAAGCCAAACAGTTCAGCAATCAAACGCTAACCCAAGTAAGAGAACGCAAGCAACAATTGGAAAAACAAGCCAAGCGGGCAGCTTTGAAGTCTCAAGTGCAAATAGGAGTGAGCAGCGTGTTCCTCTCCATTGGCTACCTGATCATTACCGGAACGGGATTGGGCGGTTTGTTGTCTTCTCCCCAAATAGGGTCTCGCAAAACACCTAAGCGTTAGTAAGCTTTGCTTAGGTGATGACGCTATTCCGATCGTCAGGAGAAACTGGGAATTTGTATGTGTCCAATCAAAGCCGGATCTTTTTGTAAATCGTAAGTTTTTCATGTTCTCGATTTATATTCTCACC
>NZ_JACJUP010000320.1:0-6107 GCF_014748295.1 Planktothrix sp. FACHB-1355
AGTATGGTAACTATCAATCAAAATCTTAAAAAAGCTTTTGAGGGGCAATTTAGCGGCACAAGTGTGAGCATCCAAGCCAATGGTTCCGATCGCGGCATTCAAAACTTGCTTGATGGCAAAGCAGATATTGCGGCGATTTCGCGTCCGCTGACCGCACAAGAACAGGCGCAAGGTTTGCAAGCGGTGGCGATCGCATCTGATGCCATTGCCTTGGTTGTTGGCATCAATAATTCCTTCACAGGAGGACTGACTTCACAACAAGTTGAAGCTATTTTTAAAGGTACGATTACCAATTGGTCGGCAGTTGGCGGTGCGGCACAAAATTTGCGGGTAATTAATCGTCCGAAAATTAGCGGCACTCATCAAGTTTTTAAAGAATTGGTATTGAAAAATGCTAATTTCGGTACGAGAGCGAACTTTACTACTTTATCAACTGATGCGACAACGCCACTGTTAAGAGCGTTGGGTAATGATGGCATTGGCTATGCTACTTACGCACAAGTGGTAAATCAGAAAACCGTGCGTACTATTGCGGTTAACGGGGTGCTACCGGATCGTCCTAATTATCCCTATAAACGGACGCTGTTTTATGCGTATAAAAATTCCGCTTCACCGGGAGTAAAAGCGCTTTTGAATTACGCAACTTCACCGCAAGGGAAGCAAGCAATTAGTTCGGAAAATTAAAGAGAGTTTTTATCTATGGAAAAGCGATTAAATCAAGAAGAATTGGCAAAAATAGTGGCGGAAGTGGAAAGACTTTCTCAACGTCAGTCAGAGGAACTTTCTTAAGAACAAGTGCAGGAGATTTTAAGAGAATTGAATCTGCCGCCAGAGTTGTTAGATGAAGCGATGATTCAGTTACGGCGGCGGGAAGCTTTGTCAGCTCAGCAGCGACGAAATCGCTGGATATATGGTGGAGTAGCGGCGGCGGCGATTGTGGCGATCGCATCTACGGGATTTTTTATACAGCAAAATCAACAAGCGATCGCTCGCGTTTCTGCACAACAAGACCGCATTACTTTAGCACAAGATAACGGCGGGAATTTAGCAACCATTAACCGCCAAATTAATCCGGAAGTTTTCTATCGCGTGACTTTGAAAGATGCGCCGATCGGCCAAAAATTATCTCTTGCTTGCGATTGGATTTCTCCCAGCGGTCAAGTGGTGAAACAAAACCGCTATCAAACTCGCGAAATTGATAAATCTGTTTGGAATACTTATTGCCGCAATCAACTGGGAACGGCTGCACCAACGGGAACTTGGAAGGTGCAAATGTTCCTGTCAGGTCGTCCTATTAGCGATGCTTCTTTTGAAGTAAAATAATCGGTATGAAAGGCATCGTACAAAGTTATCAATTTTTAGGATTCTGGGGTTACGGTAAGCAATCGGAATTGGAGGATTTACTAACCAGGATTTTCGCTCGAATTTCCAGCCAGATATCTCTGCAAAATTTGAGAATTTATAACACGGAACAAACCGAATACGATTTAATTTCCGATGTTTTCGATTTGTCAAATAGCGCCAAACCAGAATTATATTCTAAGGCGCGTAACGATGAAATAGGTAATTCGTTTAGTGGCTGTGGAATTTCAGCATCTGGCTTATTTACCTACAAACAATATGACAGTTCGATGTTACCTGATGCTTGGGTAAAGATAGAAGAAAATCACCTAATTTTAGGACGAGAACCTTTCGGACGAGTGCCGTTATTTTGGACTAAAATCGGAGAAATTATCTGGTTTGCGTCGCGATTGGAATTACTGTTACCTTTACTGGAAACTCCACAGGTAAGCATTCCGGGATTGTACGGCTATAGCTGTTTTTCTTACGTTCCCACACCCCTAACACCTGTGAATGAAGTGTTAGCAGTTCCGGCTGGTACGGAGATAATTTGGTCGAGCAAAAGTGAATCAAAAATTATTTGGCAAACTGGCACAAGAAAATTACACGAGTGGAAAGAAGGGATACAACAGATTAAGGATGAAGAAAAAGCGATCGCACAACTGCAAACCCTCCTAAAAGATGCCATTGACCGCCAAATTACTGACTTAAACGATGAGCCGGTTGGCGTATTTCTTTCGGGAGGTTTAGATTCTTCAGTCGTCGCCGCGTTACTCGTTCAAGCCGGAGTAAAAGTTCGCGCCTATACCCTAAATTTCGGTGCGGCGGGAATTCCCGAATATCCTTACGCCGAACAAGTTGCTGAATATTTGCAAATTCCTTTAGTAAAAGTAGATGCCAAACCGCGACAAATTCAAAAAGCACTAATTCCCGCCATACAAGCATTAGATTTACCGTTTGGAGATGGGGTAACTGTACCTTTATTTCTGTTATCCCAAGCCGCAAGTCAAGAAACTCAGATTATTTTCAACGGCGAAGGAGGCGATCAACTATTTGCGGGATGGACGAATAAACCATTAATCGCCGCTGGGATTTACGAAACCGAACATCCCGATGGGGAACAAACATTCGTACAGCAATATCTGCGGACATTTCATCGCCTTTGGGGATATGAGGAGCAAATTTATCAGCCAGAATTGTACGCGCAAATTCAACATTTGCAGCCGGGAGATTGGTTGAGGGAAGCTCTCAATCCAGCTTTTTCCACTTCTTTATTACAGCGCCTGCGCCGCGCCACATTAATGTTGAAAGGAGCGCAAAATATTCATCCCCGCGCCACAAATTTAGGTTTTGCGAATGGATTGAAAGTGCGATCGCCTTTTTGCGACATACCTTTAGCAGAATGGACATTTCGACTTTCGGGAGAACTTTGCCTCAAGGGTGCTTGCGAGAAATACATCCTCAAAAAAGCGGTGGAAAATTGGTTACCCCCAGACATTGTTTGGCGACAAAAACGCGGTATGGGAGTTCCCTTAACTTCCTGGTGCTTAAATGAATTATGGCCGCAAATTGGCACTTGGCTCAACCCCGGTAGACTTCGCCAAGAAAACCGCTTTTATCCATATTTGGCAGAAAAAATTGTCGAAGGTAAGCTGGGAGGTGCAATTACCGGACGCCGAATTGGGGAAATTCTCTGGTTGTTGATTATTTGGCAATTATGGCGATCGCAAGTTTTAGGCGAAGCAGCAAACGATAAATCTTGGGATCATCCGTTTTGGTTGCCAAATTGGTTATGGAGGTATAGCAAGCGATGGAAAAATTAGAAGTAAGCAGCAGAGAAGCAGAGGAGAATTTAACTTTATGCGCTCGTTCCTCTTTGGCAACGCTTCCTTTTTCTGTTGAATTAGCACAAGAATTATTGACGACTTACGGTTCGCCACTTTATGTTTATCAAGGCGATTATTTGCGCCAAACTATTCAGCACATCAGCCAAGCAATTCCCTATCCTCGCACTCAGTTTCGCTTTGCTAGCGTGACTAATGGCAATATCGCATTGCTGCAAATTTTTCGGGAATTGGGGTGGGGATTGCACGCCAATACTCCCGGCGATATTTATTTGGGACTTCAAGCGGGATTTGCTGCCGATCGCATTGTTTATAGTGGCAGTAATTTGAATCGCGAGGAGATGGAACAAGTTCTGCACTGGGGAATCAGAACGCTGAATTTAGATAGTCTCGCACAGTTGCAATTGTGCTGCGACATCTATATATATATGCAAAAATTGCTATCATCTTCCACGCTGCGATTGGGATTGCGTTTAAACGAACCCGAATTAACTGGAGAAAGTCGCATCGGAGTTCGTCCCAGCGAATTACAAGCTGCTGTTGCGATCGCCAGAAATGCGGGATTGAAACTTGGCGGGTTGCATTTTTATCGCGGAACGGGAACGAATGCGACTAAAGCATTTACGCAAGTAATCGATGATGTGATTTCTATTGCACAGCAATTACCCGATTGGGAATATTTAGATTTTGGCGGCGGTTTCGGTTATCCTTATCGTCATGGTGGCGCAGCTTTTGATTGGGAATTGTTTGGTGCGGAATTAACGGAACGCCTGAGTAATTTGGAACGGAAAATCGATTTAGTCATCGAACCGGGACGAGCTGCGATCGCCGGATGTGCGACCCTACTTGCTGAAGTCGTTTCTGTGAAATGGCAAGGGAAAAAACAAATCGTTGGTGTTGATACAACTGTCGCCAATCTTTCCGTTCCTTCGGTACATGGGGGATATCGAGAAATTGTGAGTTGGAAGGATAACTTAGAGGGAGAAAGACAAAAATTTGTTACCGATGTTTGCGGTAATACGACTTATTCGCGAGATTATTTGGGTAAAAATTGCCTGTTACCTGCTTTGGGAATGGGAGATATCTTGGCAATTTTAGATGTGGGTGCTTATGGTTTTGCCATGTCTTCCCATTTTTTACATCGTCCCAAACCCGCAGAAGTGCTGCTCGAAAATGGCAAGCATCGCCTAATTCGCAAGCGAGAAGATTACAGCGTTTTGCTGGCAAATCAAGTTTTTGATGTGAGGGAATAGGTAATATGAAATGTATTGCTTGCGGAACTAATAATAGTTTGCGCGATCGCACGCAGAATCGGGGACTGTGTAAGCAGTGTCAGCATCCCTTTGCCTTTGAACCGGCGAATATGAGTGGGGTTAAAATAACCGATCGTTTTTTTGCGGATGCGATCGCCGATATTTCCGCCAGCGGCAGTTTATTTTTTACCTTCAGGCAATTGCTTTACATTTTAGATAGGCGAGTCAAAAAAGTAAAAATTTCTGACCTCGAAGACGATAACTTCTTTTTCCCTTTGATTACTTCGCTAATTACTTTTGCGATTTGTTTTGGTTGGGGATTTTTAAAAGAGATAGATTATCCTTTCTTCCTAGCTGCTATTTTTGGTATGGTGGCTTATGGAATTTCTGGTGCAGTCGCGCAACTGGTGAATCCCGGTGCAGGCGGAACGGTAACGCCAGAACAACTTCAAGAGTGGATTGATGCTTGGCAAAAAGTCAATCAACCAATCGAAAAATTACTGCCAAAACCGCAAGCAGAAAACAACACAAGCACGATAAATAGGGAAATTAGCAGCTATAGTTTTGACCGAGTTGTGATTTGCGAAAAAGATGCGATCGCGCAACTTCTCATCGCCAATAACTTCCACTTTGAAAATAACTGTGCGGTTTTAAGTGCAAATGGGTATCCGCAAGGCATTTTTAACACCGTTTTGCAAATGCTACGCCGTAACTCAGAACTAAAAGTTTATATCCTCCACGATGCGAGTCCTCAAGGGATTAATTTAGTTCGCACTATTCGCACCAGTTCCGATTGGTTTGGCAATCAAACAGTCCCAATTGTTGATGTGGGATTATTACCTCGTCAGTTTTTGTCGCGTTTCAAGGTAGATGTGCGAATTTCACAAGCTAATGCTGTCTTTGCGAAACAGCTACCTCCGATAGTTTTGCAAACTTTAACAGACAAAGAAGTGCGCTGGTTACAAGCAGGGAAATTTGTCGAATTGGAGTCTTTCACTCCCTCCAAAATTGTGAATATTTTGCATAAAGGAATTGCCATGAGTCAAAATGCTGCAAATAGCGATAATCTATTGTTAAATGACGCCGATACAGACTATGTATATAGCGTCGAGAATTTTGGTTAAACAATTATGAGGATAACAAATTATGAAATGCAGTCAATGCGGAACCGATAATACCCTCAAAGATCGCACCGACAATTCCGGACGGTGTAAAAATTGCAATCATCCCTTTGCTTTTGAACCGACTAGCATGGGACTTATTAGAATTACCGACTCCTTTTTTGCGAAGGCGATCGCAGATATTTCCGCTAACAACACCCTGTTTTTTACACCCAAACAGCTGCTCTACTTTTTAGACCGCCGAGTCAAAGGTAAGAATTTATCATCCACTTTTGGGTGTGTATTTATGTACATATTTTCAATATTTGTGGGAATATTTTTTGGTATTATGCTCATCGGTATTTCTAATAATTTATCATTTGGTTGGCTGCCGATCGTAATTTTAAACATTCTCGTCATACTTGGAGGTATTAACAGCAGCCAAGTAGCCACCTACAATTACAAAACTCGCCAAAAAAGCGCTAAAGCATTGCGGATTATTGGCGGAATTAATCTAATATTCGGCATTTTCTTTAGTCTGGCATTTAACTTTTTTCCTTTGTATGCGA